>NZ_JZWV01000436.1 GCF_000966975.1 Streptomyces katrae
GAGCAGGCGCGGGGTGAACCAGTGCGGGTCGTGGCGGGCCAGGGCGGCCGTCTCGTCGGCGGTGCGCAGCCGGACGAAGGCCTCCAGCAGGGCCCGGGTCTCGCGGTCGCGGCCGGCTGCGCCCAGGGCGAGGGCGGCTTCGGCGACTTCGGCGGCCGGGCGGGCCACGCCCTGGGGGAGCAGCCGGTCGGCGTCCTCCTCCCGGCCCGCCTCGCCCAGGGCCCCGGCGGCCGCGGCGAGCCGGTCGGGCGGGAGCGAGGCCGCCTCCCACAGCAGGGTCGTCCAGTCGGCGGCCAGTCCGGCGTGCCCGAGCTCCTCGGCGAGGCCGGGCAGTTCCCCGGCCGGCCACAGCGCGGCCTCGCAGAGGAGTGCGTGCGCCTCGCCGCTGCGTCCCTCGGCCCGCAGGGTGAGCAGCTCGGTGACGAAGGCCCCCCGGGCCACCCAAGGCACGGCCCCGGCCCGGGCGGAGGCGGCGTCGTAGGGGGCGTCTGCCAGGTGCCGGGCCGTCCTGCCGG
>NZ_JZWV01000423.1 GCF_000966975.1 Streptomyces katrae
CGCATGCACCGCGTCGCGATCGTCGCCCAGCCCGGTATCCGCGCCTTCGACCTCGCCGTCATCACGGAGGTCTGGGGGCCCGACCGCAGCCGCAGTGGGGTGCCACCGTTCGAGCTGCGCCGCTGCGCCCTGGAGCCCGGGCCCATCGCCCTGCCCGGCGGACTCACCCTCGCCCCCGACCGGGGTCTGGACTGGCTCGACGAGGCCGATCTGGTCGTCGTGCCGGCGCTGGCCGAGCCCTCCGACCCGACGCCCGAGCCGGTGCTGGCCGCCCTGCGGCGGGTGCACGCCCGGGGCGTGCCGGTGGCGGCGCTGTGCGCGGGGGCGTTCGTCCTCGCCGAGGCGGGACTGCTGGACGGACGGCGCGCGGTGACGCACTGGTGGCTGGCCCCGCAGCTGGCCGCCCGGTACCCGGCGGTGCTCGTGGAGGAGGCCCCGCTGTTCGTGGAGGACGACGGGCTGTGGACCTCCGCCGGGGTCGCCTCGGGCATCGACCTGTGCCTGCACCTGGTGCGCGAGGCCCACGGTGCGGAGGCCGCCGCGGCCGTCGCCCGGTCGATGGTGACGGGCCCGTTCCGCACCGGGGACCACGCCCAGTACCTGGACCGGCCCACCCCGGCCGCCGACCGGACCGCCGAGGCGCTGGCCGCCGTACGCCAGCAGGCCCTGCGCCGGCTGCACGAGCCGCTGGACGTGGCCACCCTGGCGCGCTGGGCGGGGATGTCCCCGCGCTCCTTCGCCCGGCACTTCGCGGCGTCCACCGGCACCACGCCCCACCGATGGCTGCTCAGCCGGCGGCTGGACGAGGCCCGCAAGCTGCTGGAGCGCACCGACCACCCGGTGCCCGAGGTGGCCCGGCGGGCGGGGTTCGCCAGCGAGGTCAGCTTCCGCCAGCACTTCGGGGCGGCCTTCGGACGCAGCCCTCGCGCGTACCGCACGGCGGCGGCCAACGCTCCCATAGCCGGCGACAGTGTTAGAAATGGCTCATGACCGGACGTTCGGGTCGGCACAGGGAGACGCGGCCGGCGAGCCTGCTCGCGCGCCTCTCCCTGGCCCGGGACAGTCTCGCCGGTCAGGTCTTCTCCCTCCAGGCGCTCATCGTCCTGCTGCTGATCACGGCCGCCGCCGTGGCCCTGGTCTTCCAGGCCCGCTACGACAGCGAGAAGGATGCCCGCAACCGCTCGCTGGCCGCCGCCGAGGCCTTCGCCCACGGCCCCGGCCTGCCCGCCGCCCTGGCCGCCCCGAACCCCACGGCCGAGCTCCAGCCGCTGGCCGACGGCGCCCGCAAGGCCTCGAACCTCGACTTCATCGCCGTCCTGAGCACCAACGGCGTCCGCTACACCGATGCCCGGCCCGACCTGATCGGCAAGCGCGCCAGCGGCGACTTCGGCAGGGCGCTCGCCGGCGAGCCCTTCACCGAGGTGTTCCGGGGCGCGCCCAGCGACGCGGTCCGCGCGGTGGTCCCCGTACGGGACGCGCAGGGCAGGGTGGTCGGGCTGGTGTCCACCGGCATAGAGATCGAGAACGTCGGCCATGTGGTCGAGGGTCAGCTCCCGCTGCTGATCGGCGCCGCCGCGGGCGCCCTGCTGCTGGGCACCGCCGGGGCCGCCCTGGTCAGCGGGCGGCTGCGGCGCCAGACCCGGGGCCTGGGCGCCGCCGAGCTGGCCCGGATGAACGAGCACCACGAGGCGGTGCTGCACGCCGTCCGCGAGGGGGTGCTGATCGTCGGCGCCGACCACCGGCTGCTGCTCGCCAACGACGAGGCCCGCCGGCTGCTGGACCTGCCGCCCGACGCCGAACAGCGGCACGTCGGCGAGCTGGGCCTCGATCCGCGCACCGCGGAGCTGCTGCTGTCCGGGCGGGTCGCGACGGACGAGGTCCACCTGGCGGGCGACCGGCTCCTGGCCGTCAACGTGCGGCCCACCCCGCCCTCCGCCGGACGGCCGTCGGGCAGCGTGATGACCCTGCGCGACACCACCGAGCTCGCCGCGCTCTCCGGCCGCGCCGAGGTGGCCAGGGAGCGGCTCCAGCTGCTGTACGACGCGGGGGTGCGGATCGGCACCACCCTGGACGTGGCGCGCACGGCGGAGGAGCTGTCGGAGGTGGCCGTGCCGCGGTTCGCCGACTTCGTCACCGTCGAGCTGCTGGAGCCGGTGCTGCGCGGGGACGAGCCCTCGCCGGTGGCGGGGATGCACACCCGGATGCGCCGGGCGGCGATGACGGGGGTGCGCACCGACCAGCCGCTCCAGCCGGTCGGGGACACCATCGTCTTCGCGGTGCCCACGGCCCCGATGGCGGCGGCCCTGGACGCCGGGCAGGCCGTGCTCGCCGCCGACCTGCAGGCCGCGATGGGCTGGCGGGCGGCCGACCCCGCGGGCACCCGCATGGCCCTGGAGTACGGGTTCCACTCGCTGATCTCCGTACCGCTCCAGGCTCGGGGCGTGGTGCTGGGCATGGCGAACTTCTGGCGGGCGGCGAACACCCCGGAGGCCTTCGACGAGGAGGACCTGTCCTTCGCGGAGGAGCTGGGGGCGCGTGCGGCGGTCTCCATCGACAACGCCCGCCGCTTCACCCGGGAGCACGCCACCGCGGTGACCCTCCAGCGCAGCCTGCTGCCCCGGGTGCTGCCCGACCTGAGCGCGGTGGAGACCGCGTTCCGCTATCTGCCGGCGAAGGCCGGGGTGGGCGGGGACTGGTTCGACGTGATCCCGCTGCCGGGGGCGCGGGTGGCGCTGGTGGTGGGCGACGTGGTGGGGCACGGGGTGCACGCGGCGGCGACGATGGGCCGGCTGCGCACGGCCGTGCACAACTTCTCGACGCTGGACATGCCGCCCGATGAGCTGCTGGGGCACCTGGACGAGCTGATCGACCGGATCGACCAGCTGGAGAGCGGCGAACCGGGCGCCGTCGAAGGGCCCGGCGAGGGGCTGGGCGGGGGCGCGGGCGAGGGGGCGGAGGAGCCGGCCGGGATCACGGGTGCCACCTGCCTGTACGCGGTCTACGACCCGGTGTCGGGGCACTGCGTGATGGCCAGCGCCGGCCATCCGGGGCCCGCCCTGGTCCACCCCGACGGGCGTGTGGAGTTCCCCGAGCTGCCCACCGGGCTGCCGCTCGGGGTGGGCGGGATGCCCTTCGAGACGACGGGGCTGGCGCTGCCGGAGGGCAGCCGGCTGGTGCTGTTCACGGACGGGCTGCTGGAGGACCGCGACCGGGACTTCGACGCCGGGCTGGAGCTGCTGGGCCGGACCCTGGCCCGGCCGGGCCGCAGCCCCGAGCAGGCCTGCGGGGACGTCCTCGCCGCGATGCTGTTCCCGGCGCCGAGCGACGACATCGCGCTGCTGATCGCCGAGACCCGGCGGCTGGACCCGCGGCGGATCGCGGAGTGGGACGTGCCCGACGACCCGGCGGCCGTGTCCCGGGTGCGCCGCGCGGCGGCCGGGCAGCTGGAGGCGTGGGGGCTGGAGGAGCTCTCGTTCACGGCCGAGCTGGTCCTCAGCGAGCTGATCACCAACGCGATCCGGTACGGGAACGAGCCGATCCGGGTACGGCTGCTGCACGACCGGAACCTGATCTGCGAGGTGTGGGACGGCAGCAGCACCTCCCCGCACCTGCGGTACGCGGCCACCACGGACGAGGGCGGCCGCGGGCTGTTCCTCGTCGCGCAGTACGCGGAACGGTGGGGCACCCGCTACACGGAGCGGGGCAAGGTCATCTGGGCGGAGCTGTCGCGTACGGCGGGCGCGGAGCCGCTGCTGCCGCCCGGCCTCGACCTGGACTCGCTGGAGGACCTGGCCTGGTGATCCTCGCGGCACCCCTCAGGCGGTGGTGCGGGCCAGGAGGATGGCCACGTCGTCCTGCGGGGCGGTCGGGAGCAGCCGGGTCAGGACGCCCTCGCACAGCTCCTCCAGCGGCCGGGCGGGCTGCCGCAGGGCGCGGGCGAGGCGGTCCATGCCCTCGTCGAGGTCCCGGTCGCGGGCCTCGATCAGGCCGTCGGTGTAGAGCGCGAGGAGGCTGCCGGGGGGCAGCGGGACCGTTTCGGTGCGGAAGGCGCGGCCTCCGGTGCCGAGGGGGGTGCCGGGCTGTCCCTCGAGGAAGGCGACCGTGCCGTCGGCGGTGACCACGGCGGGCGGCGGGTGTCCGGCGCGGGCGATAACGCAGCAGCCGGTGGCCGCGTCGTGGACGGCGTAGACGCAGGTGGCCATCTCGTCCTCGCCGAGGTCGGAGACGACCGCGTCCAGGGAGCGGAGCATCCGCGCGGGCGGCACGTCGTGCCGGGCGAGGGTGCGCACGGCGGTGCGCAGCTGTCCCATGACGGCCGCGGCGTGGATGCCGTGGCCCATGACGTCGCCGATGACCAGGCCGGTGCGGCCGCGGGGCAGCTGGATGACGTCGTACCAGTCGCCGCCGACGTCGTGGTCGCTGGCCGGCAGGTAGCGGCCGGTGAGCTGGAGGCCGGGGACGTCGGGGAGGGCGTTGTTGGTGAGGCTGCGCTGGAGGGTGAGGGCGGCGTGCCGCTGGGTGGTGTACATCCGGGCGTTGTCGATGTTGAGGGCGGCCCGGGCCACGAGTTCGTCGATGAGGACGCAGTCCTGGGCGTCGAAGGGCTCGCGGCTGCGCAGCCGGGTCACGGCGACGGCGCCGAGCACCTTGCCGCGGGCGACGAGCGGGACCATGCGGGCCGAGCCGAGGGTGGCGAGGTAGGCGCGCAGGGCGTCGGCGCGGGGGTCGGTGATCAGGGCGGGGACGTCGGAGGCGTACAGGTTCATGGGGACGCCCTCGGCGATGACCCGTTCGTAGACGGACCCGGCGGGGATCTTGAGGGTCTGGCCGGGGGCCAGGCGGGAGGTGGGTGCGGTGGGGTCGGGGAAGGTGGCGGCGAGGCGGCGCATGACCTGGTGGGTGGCGGCCGGGGCCCCGTGGGTCTCGTCGGGGTCGAGGACGGCTTCGAGGACCTGCACGTCGGCGGAGTCGGCGAGCTGCGGCACCAGCAGGTCGACGATCTCCTGGGCGGTGCGGCCCAGGTCGAGGGTGGTGCCGATGCGGGTGCCGGCCTCGGCGAGGAGGGCGAAGCGGGTGCGGGCGCGTTCGGCCTCCAGCTGGGCGCGCTGGCCCTCGGTGATGTCGATGAGGGAGGCGATCAGGCCGAGGGTGCGGCCGCTGCCGTCGAGGAGGGGGGCGTAGGAGCAGGACCAGGTGTGGTCGTGGCCGGGGTCGGCGGGCGTGCGGCCGGTGCGGCGGACGTCGAGGACGGCGGTGCCCCGTTCGAGCACCTGCCGCATGGTGGCCTCCAGGGCGGCTGCGTTGACCCCGGGGACCACCTCGGTGAGGCGCCGGCCCAGGTGGTCGGCGGCGGGGACGCCGTTCATCCGGGCGAGGGCGTCGTTGACGCGCAGGAAGCGCAGGTCGGGGCCGAGGGTGGCGAGCCCGATGGGGGACTGGGTGAACAGGCTCTGGAGGGCGGCGAGGGAGTCCCGCATGCTCAGGACCTGGGAGGTTTCGACGGCGATGAGCATGGCGCCGCTGCGGCCCAGGGGGTCGGCGGCGGGCACGATCCACATCTCCATGGCGACCTGGTGGCCGTCGCGGTGGCGGACGGGGAGGGTGCCGACGACGGTTTCGCCGGCCTGGACGCGGCGGGTCAGGTCGTCGGCGAGTCCGCGGTTGGCCTCGGGGACGAGGACGGCGGTGCCGGGGCGGCCGAGGATGTCCTCGGGGCGGTGTCCCAGGAGTTCCTGGGCGGCCAGGGACCACTCCACGACGCGCCCGTCCGCGTCCTCGCGCCACAGGGCGATCGGCAGCAGTTCGCGCAGGACGCCCGCGTATCCGACGGCCGCTTCCGGCGGGTCGGGCACCCTGCTCGCCGACTGGTACGTGTCCAATGCACCGACCTCACCCCGAGGGGTCCGATTCGTACCGATTCACCCTATCCGAGGGCTCGGGGTGGGGCGCTGCGGCGGGGGCGGAACGGCGGGGGCGCGGAGGCGCGCCCCCGGGCGCCCGGCGGCGGGGCCGCTCCCCCGCCGCGGGCTGCCCGCCGCGGATGTCAGAAGTCGACCTGGGCGCGGACGTCGGCCCGGCCCACGGACTCCAGCTCCCAGGTCTTGCAGTACAGCTTCCGGATGTACTCGATGTCGGCGTTGCGGGCGGCGGCCTCGCGCACCGGGTACATCACGGTGAGCTCGTACGATCTCTCGCTGTTGATGTCGCCCTCCTTGTCGCGCCACTGGCCGCGCCCCTCCTGGAGGGTCAGCCCGGAGGGGAAGCGGGGGGTGATGACCTCGGCGAGGAACTTGTTGAACTCCGCCTCGGTGATCGGCGGGTTCCCGTTGTGCCGGCCCGTGCCGAAGTAGAGGTGCGTGGAGACGTACGGGCTGCCCAGCTGCTCGGCTGCGGGCTGTGCGGCCGGCGCGGCGGCGGCGGAGGCGGTGGGCGTGCCGAAGGCGGCCTGCGACACCGGACCGCCGAAGGCGAAGAGCAGGGCCGCCGCGGCGAGCAGGCCGGCTGCGGGCGTCGAGATCCTTGGGGAGCGCATGTGGTCGTCCGATCCGTTGAGTGGGTGTGTGTCCGTGTCGCGCGTCGTGGGGCGGGCCGGCGGTCCGTCCCGCCGGGGCGGCCGGGGCCGGCTAGGCGGGCAGGGATTCCCGCACCCGCAGGTGGGCGGCCGCGTCCCGCAGGGAGGCCGGGGCGCCGCGACGGTGGCGCAGGCCGGCCGCGGTGGCGGCGAGGGTCTCGGTCGTGCGGACCGATCCGATGGCGGCGGCCCGGGGGGCGATCCGCCCGATGAGCTCCTCCGCCTCCCGCCAGGCCCCGGCTCCGGCGAAGGCCGCGAGGAGCTCGGCGGTGAACAGGTGCCGGTAGGAGGGGCCGGGCGCGGTGGCGGCCTCGTACAGCAGCGGGATGGCCCGGTCCCAGCGGCGCAGCCGGGCCTGGACCCAGCCC
>NZ_JZWV01000424.1 GCF_000966975.1 Streptomyces katrae
GATCAGGACGAGGCCGGCGACCCTGGCGGGCAGCGGGCGCGGGCCGGCCGCTGCCCGGGCGGCGGCGGCCAGGGCGGCTCGGGGGCGGCCGGTGTGGGTGGTGAGCATGCTGTGGTTGAGCAGGGTCAGCCGGGCCGTCCAGCGGTCCCCGCACAGGTCCGCGAGGGCGAGCGCCCGCGCGTTCATCCGGTGGGCCCGGCGGTAGCGGCCGGCGTCGAAGAGGATCCAGCCGATGACCTCGGCCAGCTCGGCGAGGGCGGCGAGCCGGTCGGGGCCGAGGCCGCGCAGGGCGGCCGGGGCGGCCGACAGC
>NZ_JZWV01000425.1 GCF_000966975.1 Streptomyces katrae
CCCGTACGGCGGCCACGGCCGCGGTCGCACCCCGCTGGGTGTCGAGGGCGACCAGCCGTGCGACGGCCCCCGCGGCCAGGGGGACCAGCTCGTCGGGGTCGCCGGGCTCCGGCTCGGGCGCCGTCATGACAGCAGGCCCACGTCGACCGGACCGGGGCGGCCCTGACCGAGCCGGTTGAAGGAGGAGGCCACCTGGCTCAGCCACTCCACCTCGTCGCGGAAGTCCTCGTACGGGGGCCGCGCGGGGATCTCGGAGGCGTCGGCGCGCTCGGCCCGCTCGGACCGTTCCTCGGCCGGCCGGCTGAGGACGGCGCGCACCTGGAGGGCCTCGCCCAGCGGCGAGGTCGGGTCCTCGGGGAGGTCCAGGGAGCGGGCCACGCGGGAGAAGTCCTCCAGCGAGAGCGAGGTGCGCAGGATCAGCTGGCCGTCGCGGATCTCGATGACGCGGCGGTAGAGGCGGTAGTGCGGGTCCCGGGGCGGCACGAGGTCGCGCAGCCAGGACCGCGGCGGGTCCAGGGCGATGTCGGGCGAGGCCTGGTACAGCGCCCACCACAGGGGCCGCAGCCGGCGCCAGGAGCGGTAGGAGCGGATCCAGCCGCGGGCGCGGGTGATGCGGATGCCCCAGGAGGGGATGGTCCAGCCGGCGATCTGGAGGAGGGCTCCGACGCTGCCGGCGGTCCACTGGATGGGGTCGAGGGGGCTGCCGTCGTAGTCCAGGCGGGTCCCGGCGATCTGGACGCCACGGGTGACGCAGTAGACGAGGATCAGGCTGGCGCCGACGGTGACGGTGCGCATGCCGACCTTGAGCCACTGGCGGTTGGCCATGGTGGTGAAGCGCAGCGACAGGCGTACGGTCTCGAACTGCCCGACCGCGCAGATCAGCAGGTAGAAGGACATGTACACGGCGTATCCGCCGTGCTGGATGCTGAGCAGGATCGTGGAGGTCGCCGTCTCCGAGTGGGCCACGGGGCCGACGTAGAAGGAGGAGACGACGAGCACGGCGAGCGCGCCGCCGAAGCCGAGGACGCGCCGGCGTGCCATCCGCCGGGCCTCGGCGGGCGGTGAGGACCAGTAGACGAGGACCACCTGCTGGGCGGCGGTGAGCACCACGACCGCGGCCTGGGTGATCAGCGAGGTGATGTTGGGCAGCCCGAAGAAGGCGGAGATGTGCAGCCGCAGCAGGTCCAGGTCGACCAGGAAGCTGATCCCGGAGCAGAGGAAGTACGTGCACAGCGCCCACAGGGCGACGTCGTGCCGTCTGCGCAGCAGGTCCGGAAGGCGGTAGGCGAAGGCCGCGAGGCCGACGAAGGCACAGACCCACGCGAGGATCGTGTAGATCACGCCTGCCCCTGCTCGGGCCTGCCCAGGCCGCTCTCGATCCGGGCCACTATCTCCGCCGCCTCGTCCGGAACTCCCCAGGCCGGCTCGGTCCACCGCTTGTTGGCCCGGGCCAGGATGAGGGAGGCCATCGTCTCGGCCTCCTGCTCCTCGTCATCGCTGTAGCGGGAGCGCATCAGCACGCTCCGCACGGCCTCGGGGTCGACGTCGGAGAACGGCAGCCCCGCCCCCTCCGGCGCCCCCGCCCCGTCCGTCGCCGCCGTCCCGTCCGGCTCCCCCGTTCCGGGTTCGTCCCGGTCCAGTCGCAGGGACCCCTGGTGATCGAAGGCGATATGGGCGAGTTCGTGGGCGATGATGTGTTCCTTGTGCGACGCCGAAGCCGCCTTCTCGAAGGCGATGATGTCGAAGTCATCCGTTTTCAGCCATATCCCGAACAGGTGGCGTTCGGGAAATGCCGTGGGAATCAAATGGATGGGACGGCCGCGCTGCGCGCTGAGATACGCGTGGAGTTCGTCGATGCCGCAGCCGTGCTCCATGCCCCATTCCGCGAGCAGCCCCTCGCAGGTCCGGCGTACCTTCTTCAGCCGGCGCCTGAGCCTGCGGTCCTCCGACGCCGGTAACGCGGAGCCAGGTAACTTCATCCCTCAGTCCTCCGGCGAACCCAGCGGTCGACAACGCGGCCATGATGCCACACGGCCAACTGCCCACCATTCCCGTGGAGTTCTATCCGGCCATTCTCCAGGGACTTTCGACCCGCGGTACTCCGACGCCCGTTCAGCGGCCGGCGAGCACGCCCGCGACTCCCCGCGCGAGGCAGGGGATCCGCCCGGACTCGATGCCCGCGATGTTGATCCGCCCGGCGGTGGTCCCGTAGATGGCGTACTGCCTGCGCAGCCGGAGCATCTCCTCGGGGGTGAGGGGCAGCATCGAGAACATCCCCCGCTGCCGCACGAGCGAAGCCGCCTGCGCGCCCCAGCCGAGCTCCGCCAGTTCTGCGGCGAGGCTCGTGCGGTTGGCCTCGATGCGGCCGCGCATGGCGTCGAGCTCGGCCCGCCAGAGCGCGCGCAGCCCCTCGTCCTCCAGGACGGCCGTGACGACGGCGGCCCCGTGCTCGGGCGGCATCGAGTACAGCGTCCGGGCCGCGTTCTGCAGGGCCGTCTCGGCGTGCCGCACGGCCCGCTCCGAGGCGCCCAGGACGATGGCGCAGCCGGTGCGGTCGCTGTACAGGCCGAAGTTCTTCGAGCAGCTCACGGCGATGAGCATCTCCGGCACCCGCTCGGCGAGCAGCCGGGTGGCCCGCAGGTCGGCCTCCAGTCCGTCGCCGAGCCCGTGGTAGGCCAGGTCGACGAACGGCACCCAGCCGTCGCGGGCGGCCAGTGCGGCCAGCGCCTCCCAGTCCTCGGGCTCGGGGTCGACGCCGGTGGGGTTGTGGCAGCAGCCCTGGAGCAGCACCACGTCGTCGCGGCCCGCCGCCGCGAGGTCGCGCAGGACGCCCGCCGCGTCGAAGCGGCCCTCGGCGTCGCGCCAGCCGTAGGTGCGGACCTCCAGCCCGGCCGCCTCCAGGATGGGGCGGTGGTTGACGTACGCCGGGTCGCTGATCCACACGGTGGCGCCCGGGCGGGTGCGGCAGATCAGGTCCGCCAGCAGCCGCAGCGCGCCGGAGCCGGCGACGGTCTGGACGGCCGCGGCCCGGCCGGCCGGGCCCTGCGGGCCGGTGTCGCCCAGGACCAGGGTGAGCAGGGCCCGGTTGAAGGCGGCGTTCCCGGACAGGCCCCGGTATTCCTTGGACTCGGAGCGCTCCGCCAGCCGTATCTCGGCCTCGCGGACGGCGGCCATGACGGGGGTGCGGCCGGTGTGGTCGCGGTAGACGCCGAGCACCAGGTTCAGCCGCTCGGCCCGCTCGTCGGAGCCGAACTCGTACGTCAGGTCCCACAGCGGGTCGGTGGGCGGCGGGGGGAGGAGCTCAAGCATCTGCGGGGACCTCGGGACGGGGGCGGACGGAGGAAGGGGTACGGCCACGGGTACGGGTACGGGGCCCGGGGCGCCGGTTGGCGAGGACGACGCCGGCGGTGATCAGGGGGACGCCGACGAGTACGGCGGCGGTCGGGGACTCCCCGAGCACGGGGATCGCGAGCAGGACCACGGCCACGGGGCTGAGGCTGCCGACGACGGAGCTGCGCTCGGCGCCCAGCCGGCGGATGGCGAAGGCGTACAGCAGTCCCGCGCACAGTCCGACGCCGAGCCCCTGCACCACGAGGAACAGGGCGATGTCGCCGCCCGCCGCGTGCGCCAGGCCCGTCGGGAGGACCCCGGTGAGGACCAGCAGCCCGATCACGGCGAAGGACGGCAGGCACAGCAGGCCGATCGAGCCGACGGGGTCGAGGTCCACGTCGCGCAGCCCCACCGTGTACAGGGCCCACAGGCCGCTGGCCACGAGCAGGGTGCCGGCCCCCTCCAGCACGGCCGCGTCGACCGGGACCACGTAGCGCCACACGAGGGCGGCGACCCCGGCCGCGATCAGTGCCAGCCCGGCCACCTGGGCGCCCCGGGGGAGGCCGCGGCCGCGGGCGGCCATCAGGGCGGAGACGAAGAGCGGGACCATCCCGGGGACGATCGAGCCGACGAAGGCCGCCGAGGTCAGGGACCCGCCGTGCATGGCCGCCAGGAAGAAGGGCACCCCGGCCCCGCAGACGATCTTCAGGGCGGCGCCGGGGCGGACCGCGGCGATCCGGCGCCTGCGCCGCCACAGGGCGTGGGCCAGGACGAGGACGGGGACGCCGAAGCGCAGCAGGGCGGCGTCGGCGGGCAGCAGGGTCGAGGCGCTGAGGGCGCGGGCGCTGAGCGCGAAGGCGGCCCAGATCGCCACGGTCACGGCGAGGGCGAGCATGCCCTGGGCGTTCGGGGAGAGCCCGAACCGGCCGGTGTTTCCGGCCGGCGGGCCCGCCGGTTCGACAGGCGCGGACGCGCCGGTGGTTTTGGTCGCGACCAAGGGATGCACTCCAGCCTGTGAGAGCGGGCCGGTCCGGCCCGTTCACCGGCAACGTTAGGGCTTGGGCCGGGGCAGCCGATTGCCAGTTCTGCCGCTCGGACATACGTTTGGGGCAGGATCTGCCAAGAAACGCCGAAGAGGGCGCCGAGGAACCCCGGGAGTGGCCATGGACGCCGTCGACCTCCAGATCATCCGCGAGCTGCAGGCCGACGGGCGGCTCTCGAACCAGGACCTCGCCGACCGTGTGCGGCTCTCCCCCTCGCCCTGTCTGCGCCGGGTCCGCCGGCTGGAGGAGGCGGGCCTGATCCGCGGCTACACGGCGGTGGTGGACCAGGTGGCCTTCGGGCTGCCGATCACCGTCTTCGTGCGGATCCGGCTGGAGCGGCACACCAAGGAGGCGGTCGCCCTGTTCGAGCAGCACGTGGCGGTGATCGAGCACATCCAGGACTGCTACCTGATGGCGGGCAGCAGCGACTACCTGCTGCGGGTGGTCATCGAGGACCTGGAGGCGTACGAGGCCCTGGTCCGCCACCGGATCCACGCCATCCCCGGGATCGCCTCGATCGAGTCGAGCTTCGCCTTCGGAAGCGTCAAGCAGTCGCGCACCTACCCCCGGCCCACCCCGGGGGCGGCCGCACGGCCCCTCTGAGGGCCGCCGGGGCCGGGCGGCCGCTGAGGCTGGTGCCCGCGAGGGCCGGGCGCCCGCCGGGTGGGGTGCCCGAGAAGTCAGCCCTCGCCGCGGAAGTGCGCGACGGCGAAGGCGGCGAAGTCACGGACCGCGGCGGGCCGGAAGGCCTCGCGGTCGCGGACGAGCCACAGGACCCGGTGGCTGTCGGGGCTCTCCAGACGGGCCCAGGCCACCGTCGCGCGCAGGCCCGCGTCCCGTGCCATCCCCGGGAGCAGGGCGACCCCGAGACCCGCGCCGACCAGGTCCAGGAGTGCGCCGGGCTCGTTCCCCTCGCAGACGACCGTGGGCCGCAGGCCCTCCCGGGCGAAGAGCCGGTCGGCGAGTTCCCGCTGCCAGTGCCCCGGCCCCGGCGTGAGGAACGGCTCTCCCGCCAGCTCCGCCACGGCGACCCCCTCCCGCCCGGCCAGCCGGTGCCCGGCCGGCACGGCGAGCAGCACCTCCTCGCGCAGCAGCTCCACCGACTCCAGTCCCGGCCCGGCGAGCGGCTCGGAGGCGAGGCAGAGGTCCGCCTCCCGGGTGCGCAGCAGGTGCGCCATCGCGTCGGCGGGGCACTGGCGCAGCCGGAGGTCCACGCCGGGGCGGGCGCGGCGCCAGCCCGGGAGCAGGGCGGCCAGGGTCATCAGGGTCTCGGAGGCCACCGTCACGCTGCCGCTTCCGCTGCCGGCCGCCTCCGCCAGTTCGCGGCGGCCGTCCGCGAG
>NZ_JZWV01000426.1 GCF_000966975.1 Streptomyces katrae
GTCCGCGAGTTCGCCCAGCGCCCGGTCGACGCGGCGCAGGAAGGCGGCGCCGTGCCGGTTCAGGCGGATGCGGCGGCCTCGGCGTTCGAAGAGCTCCACGCCGAGCTCGGCCTCCAGGCGGGCGATGGTGCGGCTCACCGAGGGCTGGGCCACGCGGAGTTCGGCGGCGGCCCGGCTGATGTGCTCGTGGCGTGCGACGACCTGGAAGCAGCGCAGCGCGAGCAGTTCCATTCCGGTATCCCCCCTCATAACCGTGAGGGCATCCTCACATGCCCGAACCGGTCTTGGACCGCATGAGCGGTGCGCCCCTAGCCTCCGGAACATGACCGAGAACGCAGAGAACGCCGAGAACGCAGAGAACGCCGAGAACGTCCGGAGCACCGAGGACGCCGAGGGCCGCACCAACCCGCCCCGGCCGTACGTGAACTACGTCGAATCCCTGCTGGAGGTGCTGGCCCGCGATCCCGGCCGCCCCGCCCTGGTCCCCCCTGGTCCCGGCCGGGGGCCCCGCCGTACCGGCCGGGGAACTGCGTGACGGGGTCCTGCGGACGGCGGCGGAGCTGGCGGCGCGCGGTGTCGGCCGGGGAGCCACCGTCGCCTTCCTGACGGGCAACCGGCCCGAGGCGCTCCTGGCCCGGTACGCGGCGAACCTGCTCGGCGCCCGGGTGGTGTTCCTGAGCGAGGGCATGGCGGCGGAGGCCCGGGCCCGGATCGCGGAGGGCCTCGGCCCCGCGGTGCTGCTGGCGGCGCCCGGTGCGGAGGCCGCCGCCGGGGCGCTGCTCGCCCGGGCGGCGGTGTCCGCCGTGCTGTCGCTGGGGCCGTCCCCGGAGTTCGAGGACCTGACGGCCGCCGCCGCGCTCCGGCCGCCGCTGCCCGTGGCGGGGGCGGTCCGGCCGGGGGACGACTGGTGCGTCCGCTTCACCGGCGGCACCACGGGGATCCCCAAGGGCGTCCGGATGGCGCACGGCCCGTACGCCTCGGTGCTGGCCCTCTACGCGGGCCGGATCCCGGCCGGGAGCCGGCCCAGGGCCCTGGCCTGCACCCCGCTCGCGCACATGGCGGGCATCCTCGCGGACATCACCCTGCTGGCCGGCGGCACGGTCGTGCTCATGCCCGCGTTCGACGCGGGCGAGGTGCTGGCCGCACTGGCCCGCGAGCGCGTCACCGACCTGTGGCTCCTGCCGCCGCTGCTCTACGAGCTGTTGGACCATCCGGACCGGCCGGCGGCCGACCTGTCCGCCCTGCGCCGCCTCTTCTACGGCGGCACCGCCGCCTCGGCCGGCCGGCTGCGGGAGGCGGCCCGGGCCTTCGGGCCGGTGCTGCACGGCTGGTACGGGCAGACGGAGGCGGGCAACATCGCCGAGGTGCTGCCGCACGAGCACGGGGTGACGGGTCCCGGCGGCCGGCCGACGGCGGGACGGGCGGCATCGAGATCCGCGGCGCCGACGGCCGGCCCCTGCCCGCCGGGCAGACCGGGGAGATCGTCGTCCGGACGCCGATGACGATGAGCGGGTACTGGCGGCAGCCCGGGGCGACCGCCGAGGTGCTGCGCGACGGCTGGATCCGTACGGGGGACGTCGGCTGCCTCGACGCCGCGGGGCACCTGTTCGTCGTGGACCGGCTCGGGGACGAGGTGGTCGTGGTCGGCGGACACGTCCACCCGGCGGAGGTCGAGGAACTGCTCCTGACCCATCCGGCGGTCGCCCGGTGCGCGGTGTTCGGGGTGCGCCGTGCGGACGGGACCGAGGAGGTCCACGCCGCGGTCGTCCCCGTGCCGGGGCGGGAGGCGGGGCCGGAGGCGATCCGGGAGTACGTCACCTTGCACAAGGGGGCGATGTACGCGCCCCGTGCCGTGCACACCGTGGACCGGATCCCGCTGACCGAGGTCGGCAAGCCGGACAAGCGGCTGCTGGCGGCGGCTCTGGGGGCGCCGGGCGGCCCGGAGCCGGCTCAGCCGTAGCGGGCGAAGAGGGCTTCGAGGTAGCCCTCCAGCCGGTCCGCGAGCACCGCCGGGGTCAGGTCGGTCCGGCCCAGCGCACGCCAGGGGACGCCGACCTTCTCGGCGTCCGGGGCGAAGGCCAGGGCGTCCAGGAGCCGCCAGTAGAGGTGGTCGGCCGGGTCCTCGGTCAGGGTTCCGCCCGCGGCGAGGTAGCGGTCGGCGAAGCGCATGCCCGCCGGGACCCCGTGCAGCAGGGCCAGGGAGGTCGAGCAGTGGGCGACGTCCAGGTCGGCCGGGCCCCAGGAGGTCTCCACCCAGTCGACGACCCCGCTGATCCGCAACTCCTCGCCGGCGCCTTCGAAGAGGACGTTCCCGGGGTGGAAGTCCCGGTGCAGGAAACAGGCCCGGTACCGAGGGGGCTCGCGGCGGATGACGTCCACGGCCCGCCGCCACAGCTCCGGCCGCCGGGTGCGCTCCGGCGGGGTGACCCCCTCGGCGGAGGTCCACGCCTGGTAGGCGCGGGGCCGGTCCCCCTCGGACACCTCCAGCCGGTGGACCGCGAGGAGCTGGCGGGCCATCAGCCCGGCGCGCCGGTCCTCCTCGTCACCGTCGAGGCGGACCGTTCCGGGCAGCAGGGACATCAGCAGCGAGGGATGGTCGCAGTACTGCGCGGTCGCGTCCACGGCGACCAGGGCGGCGGCGGGCACGTCCGTACCGCCGAGCAGCCGCAGGATCTCCGCTTCGCGCGTGAGCAGTCCTTCGGCGTGCCGGAGGTAGAAGGGCCGGACGAAGGAGCGCAGCACCAGTGCCCGGCGGCCCGCCGCACCGCCCGCCAGCTCCAGCCGG
>NZ_JZWV01000427.1 GCF_000966975.1 Streptomyces katrae
CCGCCAGCTCCAGCCGGCGCATCCGCGAGGTCCAGCCGCCGCGCAGCAGGGCGGCGCCCTCGATGCGTTCCCCACCGGGCAGCGTCTTCTCGACCCACGCGCGGGTCGCGGCCCAGCTCTCCCCGGACTCCCCCTGTGTCTCCATGGCCACAGACTAGTTGCAGGTGCCACGGAGCGCGGGGAAATCCGGGGGCGCCCAAGGGACCGACGGCCTATTCTCGCCCCATGGCCGGCCCCGAGATACGACAGATCAAGAGCTTCCTCGCGACCTTCGCGCGCCGTCGGGCCGCGCGGACCGTCGAACTGCCCGGCGGGTTCGCGGCCCTGGACGACGAGTTCCCGCTCTCCTACGGGAACAACCACGTCGTGATCGACGGGGCACCCGATCCGGAGGCGCTGCCGGCCTTGGCGGAGGAGGCCCTGGGCCACCTGTCGCACCGCCTGATCACGGTCCTCGACGACACGGCCGGCGAGGCCTGCGCCGAACCGCTGCTCCGGGCCGGCTACACGCGTTCCACGTACCTGGTGATGCTGCACCGGGGTCCGGTGCCGGCGGGCGGCGGGGCGCAGGAGGTGGACCTGGACGCGATCCGCGTTCCACTGGCCCGCAGTTGGCGCGGCAGTTGGCGCGGCTTCCTGCCCGACGCCGACGAGGAGGTGATCCGCCAGCTCGTGGACCGGCGCGAGACCGTACGGCGCGGGGCCGACGTGGTGCAGTTCATCGGCGCCCGCACCCCGGACGGCGAGGTCGCCTCGTGGGCCGACCTCTACCTGGACGCGGCGTCGGGCACGGCGCAGATCGAGGACCTGGTCACCTCCGGCCTCCACCTCCGCAGGGGTTACGCCGACGCGGTCCTGGCCTCCGCCCTGCGCCGGGCCGCCGACGCGCACTGCGCCACCCGCTTCCTGATCGCCGACGCGCAGGACTGGCCGCAGCACTGGTACGAGCGCCGGGGCTTCACGGTCATCGGCCGGCACCACGGCTTCGAACGGACCTGATGCCGCCGCCCCGGCCGGGGCGGCGTCAGAGCGGGGCGGTGAGCTCCCCCGCGAGCTCGCTCAGCAGCGCCCCGCGCTGTTCGACCAGGTAGAAGTGGCCGCCGGGCAGGACCCGCAGCCGGAACCCGGCGGGCGCCACATCGGCCCAGGCGTTCATCTCCCGCGGTGGCAGGGAGGGGTCGGCGTCGCCGATCCAGGCGTGGAC
>NZ_JZWV01000428.1 GCF_000966975.1 Streptomyces katrae
CCAGGCGTGGACCGGGCAGCCGACCGGGGAGGCCGGGCGCGGGCCGTAGGTGTCCGCGACGGTGAGGTCCGCCCGCAGCGACGGCAGGACGAACTCCTGGACGTCCGGGTCGTCCAGGAGGGCGGAGTCGGTCCCCCCGAGCCTGCGCAGTTCGGCGATCAGCGCCGCGTCGTCTCTGCGGTAGAGATCTCGGGGAGGCACCCGGTGCGGGGCCTCGCGGCTGGAGACGTGGAGGGCGGCGGGCCGGACGGCGTGCCGCTGTTCCAGGCGCCGCACCACCTCGTAGGCCAGCGACGCGCCCATGCTGTGGCCGAAGAGCGTCAGGGGCAGGTCCGCGAGGGGCAGCAGTGCGGCGGTCACCCGGTCGGCGAGCTCGTCCATGGTGTCGATGAAGGGGTCGGCCAGCCGTTCGTAGCGGCCGGGGTACTTCCCCACCAGGACCTCCGTACCTTCGTCGAAAGCGCGGCCCCAGGGGTGGAAGAAGTTCGCGGAGCCTCCCGCGTGCGGCAGGATCAGCAGGCGGCGCCGGGGCGTGTCCGTCGCGCGGTACCTGCGGAACCACGTGTCGGCTTCCAGGCCGATGGTCATGCTCGTCTGCACCTCGTCGTCGCGTCGGTCGTGCGGTCGTTCGTGTTCACGGGGTCTGTCCCGGAGGCCGGGCGGGTCCGCGCGGCGAACCCGCGCGGACCCGGCCTCCGGCCCGTGCCCTACGGCGTGTCCGACGGGGCGGACAGGGTCGCCCGGACCGAGACGGGCAGGTCCAGGGCGATGACGAGGAAGCACTCCCGGTGGGCGGTCAGGGACAGTTCCCGGAACAGCTCCGGCGGCAGGTCCGCGTCGCCGCGCACGGTCAGGGAGCCCGAGGTGAGGGAGTGGCGGCCGGGTTCGACGAGCTCCAGGTGGAGGGTGGCCTCGACGTCGAGTTCCCGGGCGAGGTGACCGCGCTCCTCCAGCTTGTGGGTGAGGCACTGGGCGTAGTCCATGGCCAGCGCGGCCGCCACCAGTTCCTCCGGGGTGCTCTCCCCGGCGGGCTCGGAGATCCGGCTGCTCCACCGCATCGGCAGGCCGGCGCCGACCGAGTCGAGGGAGACCGTACCCTCCCCGGCGTCCTGCGGCCGTTCACCGAACAGGGGGCCCCGCCATACGGCGCGGGCGGATCGGGTCGCCATCAGCGGACTCCCGTCGTCTCGATATGTGCGGCTGCCGCGGTGATGGCGCCGACGATGCCGGCGGACACCTCCGGGGCACGGTCGAAGAGGTAGAAGTGGTCCCCCGGCCAGCTGCGGAACTCAGTGGCGTCCGCGTGGTCGGCCCACGGCCGCATCTCCTCGGCGGTGACCAGCGGATCGCCGTCCCCTCTCATCACGGAGAGGGGGGAGGCCAGGGGCGCGCGGTCCTGGTACCGGTATCCGTGGTTCACGACGAGGTCGTTGCGCAGCGCGGTGATCATGCGGTCCGCGAGGAGGGTGTTGTTCCACAGCTCCTCGGGGGTGGCGCCCAGCCGGCGCATGTAGGCGACGTACTGCTCGCGCGTCCAGTCCTCGGGCGGGCCGTCGGCCGGTTCGGGGACGACCAGTCGCGGCGCCGGGCTCCCCGACACGCCGACCCACAGGGGCCGGTGGTGGCCCCGTGCGGCGAGTGCGTGGACGAGCTCGAAGGCGATCAGCGAGCCGAGGCAGTGGCCGAAGACCGCGTAGGGGCCGGAAAGCTGTCCGGTCAGCTCCTCGGCGAACGAGTCCACCGCGCTCGTGACGCTCGGGCAGACCGGCTGCCGGGGCGCGGTCGCCCGCGCCGGCAGCTCGGGGGCCAGGATCCGCCAGCTCTCGGGCAGGTGGGGCAGCAGGGGCACGAAGCTCCCCGCGGACCCTCCCGCGTGGTGCAGGAGGATCAGGGTCAGTTCAGCGGGTTCCACGGCGGCCGTCGACCGGCCGCGCAGGACGCAGATGCTCAAGGTCCCCCTCCCTCACGCTCGCGCGGACGCTGCGGCGAGCGCGTCGTCGTAGGCCGTGACCAGGTCGCCGACCGTCCGCATCTCGACGATGGAGGTCTCGCCCTGGAAGGGGTCCACCCCGAGCTCCATCTCCATGCCGATGAGCAGTTCAGCGAACATGAGCGAGGTGAGGCCGAGTCCGACCAGGTCGGTGGTCAGGGACAGCGCGGGCGCGTCCCCGCCCGCTCCCTGCACCAGCCGGACGATTTCCGCCTCGATCGACTCTCGTGCGTTCAACATGTAAGGCCTCCGTCGATGACCATGGATTGCCCGGTGACGAATTCCGCCCGGGGGGAGCTGAGGTAGAGGACGGCGTCGGCCACGTCGTCCGCCGCGGCGAGACGGCCGAGGGGGGTCCGGCGTTCGATGCGCGCGCGGGACGCGGCGGGCATCTCCGCCGTCATCGCGCTGTCGAAGTAGCCGGGCACCACGGAGTTGACGCGGATGCCGTGGCCGCCGAGTTCACGGGCCAGGCTGCGGGTGAACCCGTCGAGGCCGGCCTTGGCCGCGGCGTAGACCGAGACGCCGCGGTAGCCGCGGACGGCGTTGATGGACGAGATGTTGACGATGGCCCCGCCGCCCTGGCGGGTCATGACCCGGGCACAGGCCTGGGTGAGCATGATGGGGGCCACCAGGTTGGCGGTGATCAGTGATTCGATCGCCTTGGGCGGCATGGTGAAGAGGAGTTCCTCGCGCACGATGCCGGCGTTGTTGACGAGCAGGTCCAGCCTGCCGAAGACGCGGTGGACGTTGCGGACGAAGGTCCGGGCCGTCTCCGGCTCGCCCAGGTCGACGGCCTCCCAGTGGAAGGACCCGGGGTGGGCGGCCATCGCCTCGGTGACGAAGTCGGAGGCGGAGCGGCTGAAGGTGGCGACGTGCCAGCCGTCGGCGAGCAGGCGCTCGACCAGGACGCGGCCCAGCCCTCGGCTGCCGCCGCTGACGACGGCCACCCGGCCCTCGCCGGCGGTCTTCTCCGCCGTGGTGCCGCTGGTGTCGGGATTCTCTGTCATGCGGGAGTACGCACCTTCTTGAACCGGTCGGAGTGCTGGTCGGCGTCGGAGACCTCCACGACGAGCGGCACCTTGTACGCTTCGAGCCTTCGGCCGCAGTACTCGCGTACCTGGCGGGTGACTTCGCGCGGGTCGGCGGGGGCGACCAGCTTCACGGTGGCCTTCACCACCATGCCCGTCACGTGGCTGGGCCTGCCGGAGACCGTGGCCTCGGCGATGTTGGGGATTTCGAGCAGGACGCTCTCGACCTCGCTCGGGTAGACCTTCTCCCCCGCCACGTTGATCAGTTCGGTGACCCGGCCGAGGATCCGCACGTAGTCGCCGTCGGTCTCCACGGCGTCCTGGGTGTTGAAGTACCCATCGGCGTCGAAGGGGGCGGATGCGTTGAGGTAGCCGAGCATGGCCGTGTCGGAGCGGATCCAGAGGATCCCCTCGACGATCCGGTAGTCGAACCCGGCGCCGCCGAGCTTGACCCACAGGCTCCCGTCGCCCTTCGACTTGGTCGACATGATGCCGAGCTCGGACAGGCCGTAGGTCTGCTTGAGCCGGACCGACGGAAGGGCCTGGTGGAGGAGTTCGAGCGTGCGCTGGGGCATGGGCTCGGTTCCGTAGGTCACCAGGCGCAGCGAGCTCAGGTCGTGGCGTTCGTGGGCGTGCGAGATGAGCAGCATGTTGAGAAACGTCGGTGTCGTGGGGAGGACTTCGACGCCGTACGAGGCGATCGCCGCGCACACCGTGTCGGGCCGGCGGTCGGAGACCGTGACCAGGGTGCCGCCGTGGTTCAGGGTGTGCAGCAGGGTGTTGATGCCGCCGATGTGGTCGATGCTGAGGAAGCCCAGGGTGCGCCGCGCCCGGGACGGGTCGCCGTACTGCGCGAGCATCTTGCCGAGGTCGAGCACGATCGCCTTGCTGCGCCCGGTGGTTCCCGAGCTGAACAGCACCAGGCCTGCCGTCCCGGCGTCCCGCAGCCGTCCGTGGAACGGGTGCGTCGCCGTCCGGCCTGTCCGCTCGAGGACCCGTCCCCCCGCGCCGTCCACGACGACGGCCACTTCCACCTCGGCGGTCTCGTGGTACTCCGCGCGCCTGGCGTCAGTGGACCGCGGCAGGGGCACGGCGATGGCGCCCCGGGCGGCCAGTGCGACGAACGCGGCACACACGTCGGCGTCGCAGGCGCCTTCCAGGGCGACCACCTGGCCGGCGCGGACCTCGTGTTCGTCGAGGTAGGCCTGCCAGTCGCGGACGCGTTCCGCCAGGGCCGCGTAGGTGTGCCGGACCCCGTCGACGACGAGGGCGTCCGTGTCCCCGAAGTCACGGAACCGGTCGATCAGTGGGCTCGTCACGGTTTCCTCGCTGCAGTGGTCATGTTGCTGTCTTCCTTCGAGCAGGGGTGGGGCGCCGGGCCGGAAGGCGCGGGGCTTGCGGCCCGGGCCCCGTCGGGGATCAGGCCGTGGCCGCGGCCGGTTCGCCCTGGGGGGCGGCCTCGGTCCCGGTCGCGTTCTCGGCCTCGGACCCGGCCTCGGCCTTGGCCTCGGGGAGGTCGTGCTCGTCCGTCAGGCTCCGGCGGAGCCGCAGGCCCGCCAGCGGGACGAGCAGGCTCCCGATCGCCAGGACCACGATCAGCACCCGGCCGTGGTCGACGTCGAGGAGGGCGGTGGTGAGCAGCGGGCCGAGGATCATCCCGCCGGAGATGACGAAGGAGAACAGGGCGTTGGTGCGCCCGCGGACCTCGTCGGTGACCAGTCCGTTGATCAGCGCGGCGACGACGGGGATCACGATGACCTCGGCGACCGAGAAGATCGCGACACCCGCGACGAGCGTGACCACGGCGGCGGTCCCGGAGGTCAGGCCGGCGAAGTAGACGCAGGCCCAGCTGGCCGCCGAGAGCACGCCCGAGGCCGAGATCAGCGTGCTCCTGCGCACCTTGGTCAGCCGCGGCATGAGCAGGAACTGGGCGAGGACGATCACCACGACGTTGGCGACGAAGGCCACGGAGATCCCGCGCGGGGTGACCGCTCCGTTGACGGTGACGTAGCCCGGCAGCGCGGACTGGAACTGGCTGAGGGAGACGGTCGCGCACAGCAGCATGCCCAGCAAGGCCAGCGCGAGCGCCGGGGTGGCCAGGACGGTGCGGTAGGAGGGCTTGGGCGCGTCGGGGTCGCCCGCGGCCTGGGGGCGACTCGGCTGCGCGGACTTCGGCAGCAGGACCAGGAAGGCCACCGCGGTGATCAGGAAGGAGAGCCCGTCACCCACGTAGAGCAGCTGGTAGCTGCGCAGGGTGCCGGCGGCGACGAGGCCGCCGACCAGGACCCCGATGCCGACGAAGGCGTTGAAGAGGGTGAACTCGAGGCCGAAGGTGAGGGTGCGGTGTTCCTTCGGGACCACCGTGGCGAACATCGTCTTGGTGACCGTGCCCACACCGCCCATGCCCAGGCCGTACAGGGCCGCGACCGCCAGGGCTGTCCACGGCCGGTCGGCGACGGCGTAGAGGCTGGTGCCGACGCCGGCGATGACCATGACGACCGGCATCACGATCCGGTAGCTGAACTTGTCCAGGAGGTGGCCCCAGACCAGACCCGAGCAGAACGAGCAGAGGCCGGTGATGGCGATCGCGGCGGGGCCGGTGCGGATGTCCAGACCGCGGACGTCGCCGAAGTACACCAGCAGGAAGGGCATGACCAGGCCCGCGCCGAAGGAGTTCACCGCGTTGGCGGCCAGCAGCGCCTGGGCGCGGCGTGGCAGCAGGCCGAGCACGTGGAGCGGATGTTGCTTGGTTGAGGACATGGGAGGCATCTTTCGGTTCGACGGGAGCTGCCGGTGCCCTGGCGCCGGCGCGGGGGTTCAGGCCTGGGGAGCGGCGGTGCCGAGGGCGAGCCGCCAGATCGTGCGGCCGCTCTCGCGGACGAAGCCGGCCCGGACGAGGGCCTCGGCGAGTTCGGGCTGCCCCTTCTCCTCGATGACCGCGGTCACCGTGATCCCCTCGTGGTCCGCCCGTGCGGCCGCCGAGGCCAGCAGCGCCTGCAGCACACCGGTGCCGGCGAACTCGGCGAGAACCTGGGCGTCCACGAGGCGCACGCCGCCCTCCTGGACCGAGTCCGACGCGATCCAGCCGACGGGGCGGCCGTCCTGGCGGCAGAGGAACAGCAGGCCGTCGCCCCCGCCCTTGCCGAGGACGATGTGCCGGACCGTCTCCGGCTCCAGCTTGAGCTTGACGCCTCCGGGCAGCACGACTTCGGAGCAGGTCTCCACCGCGAGGGCGACGAGCTCCTCCACGGCCTCGGTGTCGGCCCGGTCCACCTGCTCGACGACCAGGTGGGCGGCGGCCCCGGCGGCGGGGGCGCCGGGGGCGCGCTTGCTCACGCCGTGCAGGCCGATCACCTCGAAGCCGTGCTTGCGGACCCAGTCGCCGGATATCGCGTCCTCGTCGGCGGTGGCGGCGATCAGGCCGCTCTTGCCCTCCGCCCGGCCGAAGACGCGGGCCTCGGCGAGCAGGCGCGACGCGAGGCCGCGGCGGTCGGCTCCGGGCCGCACCACGATGTCCAGGAAGTGGTTGTCCTGGTCATCGACGCCCTTGATGGCGCCGCACTGGACGAAGGCCAGCGCGGCGCCGTCCTCGCGGACCACCCGGACCAGCGGCTCGGTGCCGGGCGCGAAGACCAGCTCGTGGCGGCGGCCATCCGGCAGGCGCGCCTCGATCAGCTCGGCGATCACAGCGGCGCCCTCGTCGTCGAGGCCGAGGGGCTCGGAGGCGGGCGCGAGGTCCGCCGGGCCGAGCACGAAGCGCTCGATGTCCCCGTCGCGGGACTCGTGGCGGAAGCCCGCCCGGGTCAGCACGCCCTGGGAGGGGGTGTTGGCGGTCAGCGTGCGGCCGACGACCTGGTCGACCCCCGGCTGGGAGAAGGCCCAGCGGGCCAGGCCGGTCAGGGCCTCGGTGGCATAACCCGCGCCGCGGCAGGACTCGGCGAGGCCGAACCCGACCTCGACGGTGCCGCCGCTCGGCGGCTGGTGGAAGCCCATCTCGCCGATCACCAGACCGTCCTCGGCGCGGACGAGGTGGTACATGCCGAACCCGAACCGCATCTGGCCGGGGGTGCGGCGCCCGAAACCGGTGGCGGCGTTCTTGCTGCCGGGCAGCGGGTAGCCCTCGATCCAGTCCTCGGACGTCGCGTTCTCGTCGAGGAGTCCGGCCACCTGGCCGGGCGTCAGCTCCCGCAGGACCAGTCGCCCGGTGGCGAGGGAGTTGGTCGGCGGTTCGAGGAGCTCGCGCACCGACACGGGCGTCAGGTCCGACCACTCCGCCTCGATGTGGCGCAGGCACTCCTCCTTGGCGCCCCGGAAGCCGCTCTGCTTCCAGCCGTCGGGCAGGTCCTGTCCGGCCGGCCAGGTCGAGTACTGGCCCTCGTCGTTGACGACTACTTCGTGGATCACTGTGCTGCTCCAAACGCGTTCGGGTTGTCGAGGAGGGTCGCGAAGTCCCAGAGCCGGGACTTCGGGAAGAAGCCTGTTTCGATGCCGTGGCCGATGAGGGTGCGCAGCAGGGCCGCGTCGGGCCGGGGGCAGCGCAGGTCGCCCAGGGCCTGTGCCGTGGCCTGCGCGTCGTACTCGACGAGGGTCCGCACCGGCTTGACGAACTGGGCGAGGAAGGCGTGGGCGTTGGCGTCGGTCGCGTCGGCCCCCGGCCGTCCCAGCCACTCCCCCACCGCCTGCGGGGCGGCCGGGATCACTGCGTAGCCGAGGTCGCGGAGGATGACCGCGAGGTCGGTCGAGGGGAGGCTCACCGGGTTGGAGACGTGGAAGGTGCGTCCCGAGTGGGCGGGGTCGCGCGAGAGGCGCAGGATGGCGTCGGCCGCGTAGTCGACGGGGGTCAGGTCCATGCCCCAGCCGGGCGCAGAGGGGACCAGGCCGCAGCTGAGGATCACCCGCAGGATCTGGTACATCATGTTCACGCTCGGGTCGGGCAGGAAGGTGCCGGTCCGGGTGTTGCCGACGAGCGTGCCCACGCGGTGCACCGTCGCGTCCAGGCCGTCGGCGATGGCCTTCCTGACGGCCAGTTCGGCCTCGTACTTCGAGCGGGCGTAGGGGCTGTCGAA
>NZ_JZWV01000429.1 GCF_000966975.1 Streptomyces katrae
CGTAGGGGCTGTCGAAGTTCTCGCCGCGGTCGAAGTCCTCCTCCCGCAGGGTGACCAGGGGCCCGTCGCCGGGGGCGGGGCCGACGGCGGAGAGCGTGGACATGTGGGCCATGCGCCAGCCGCGGTCCAGGGCGAGGCGGGCGAGCAGGGAGGTCGGGGCGACGTTGTTCGTGGCGTAGCGGTCGTCCGGACCGTAGTGGCGCACCTCGGCGGCCGCGTGGATGAGCTCCCGGACCCCTCCGGTGGCCGCCGCCAGCTCGTCGGCGTCGAGGGTGCCGAGGTCGCCCTCGACGATCCGCACCC
>NZ_JZWV01000437.1 GCF_000966975.1 Streptomyces katrae
GACGCGGACAGTACGGCCGCGCTGCCCCCGCCGCCGACGCCGAGCGCGTCGGCCGCGCCCTCGCCGCCGCCGGCCGGGACCAAGGTGGCCTCGGCGACGGATCCCGGCACCGGGGCGCGGATGACGGTGCAGGTGACCCCGGCGGCCCGGTGGGTGCGGGTGCGGGCGGCGGTGACCGGGGTGCCGGCCGGGGAGCGGTGCCGCCTGGTGGTGGTCTCGCGGGACGGTACGCGGTCCACGGCGGGCGGCTGGGTCGTGGGCACGGCGGAGCACGGCGAGGGCAAGGGCGCGGCCCTGGACGGGTCGGCGGCCGTGGACCCGGCTGACGTGCGGGCGGTGCTGGTGGAGAACGAGTCGGGGCGGACGTTCGTGTCCGTGCCGGTGTGAGGACGGGGCCCCGCGCGGGCGGGGCCCCCTACGGGCCGTCAGGGGTTGTGGAAGCGGACCTCGGGGGCGTCGGCGGCCGGGCCGTCCAGGACCGGCCGGGGCTGTCCCTTGAGGTGCCGGTCGAAGAAGGCGGCGACGTAGGTCCGGGTGAGCTCCAGGGCGCGGGGGCCGGGCAGCGGCGCGTCGGGGTGGGGGACGCCGAGCTGATCGCGCAGGGCCGGGTAGTCGGTCGGGCCGAAGTGGTCGGTGCCGTCGACGGTGATCCACCGCTTCCAGCCGTCGAACCGCGCCCACATCGTCTGCCAGTTGGCGTTCTGTCCCCCGGGCACGCTGACGGCCGAACCGAGCAGCATGAAGGGCCGGCCGCCGATCCCGCCGGCGGGGTAGGGCTCGGGCAGGCCCCCGTCCATGTCGATGCCCGCGCGGATCCGCCGGTCGGCGGCCATGGCGGGCAGGGCGGAGGCGCCGCCGATGGAGTGGCCGGCCATGGCGACGCGGTCGGCGTCGATGATTCCGGCGTGCCGCCAGACGGGGTGGCGGCCGGTGAGGCGGTCGAGGAGGAAGGAGACGTCCTTGGCCCGGACCGCCGTGACGGCCTCGATGCCGCCCTCGCCCCGGGTCTGGCCGCAGGCCAGGCAGGTGAGGACGCGGCCGCCGGGGAAGGCGGTGGCGGCGCTCTCGTAGGCGTGGTCCACGGCGGCCACGACGTAGCCCCGGGAGGCCAGGTCCTCGGCGAGGGAGGTGAGGGTGGCGCGCGGGACGGTGAAGCCGGGCGAGAGCACGATCAGCGGGTAGCGGCCTTCGACGGGCCGGGCGGCGACGCGGGCGTGGGCCCGGGTGGCGGCGAAGACCGCGGGGTCGATGATCTTGTCGAGGCCCTTGTCGGCGAGGATCAGCCGGGCCTCCTCGGTGCTCATGTACGGCGCCGGGGCGCGGCCGGTGCCGCGCTGCACCGGATAGCGCAGGGTGACCATCAGCTCGCGGGGGCCGGTGTGGGCCCAGGGGTCGGTACGGCTCCGGTCGACGAGGTGGAGGTCCTCCTGGCCGACGGCGTAGCGGCCGGTGGGGGCCGGGAGTTCGGGCCCGGCGGTGCGGGTGTCGACGGCGGCCGCGGGCGCGGCGGAGGCGGTGGAGGCCGCCAGGAGCGGGGCCGGGAGT
>NZ_JZWV01000438.1 GCF_000966975.1 Streptomyces katrae
GGAGCGGGGCCGGGAGCAGGAGGGCGACCAGGGCCGCGGCGGCCGCGGTGCGGCGTGTGGTGTTCATGCCGAGACGCTATGCGGCCGTCGTCCGGGGCTCGTCGGACCGGAGGCTGACCCCGGCTCCGTCTGCGGTCGGAGCCGCCCTCCCCGGGAAGTCGTACGGGCCGGGCCGGAGCGGCCCGGAAAACGTGACGGGGCCCGGGAATATGTCCAATTCCCGGGCCCCTGTGTGCCACCCAATTGCGCACACCGGCGGCTTTTAAGAGCGGGGATCATCTTGAGGCCGACGTGTTCTGCCTTTGAACTACCGCGCCACGGAAGAGGCGCAGGAGGGACTTGAACCCCCATCCGTCGGTGATCGTCCCTGCTCGGTCGATCCGGTGTTCGGCGGCGAATGCTGAGACTGGAGCGATAATCTGAGATTCAAGGGGCCGCCTCTGCCGGCTTGGGCCACCCCGGCACGTATGGGCCGGGGGAGGGATTCGAACCCCCAACTGACACCCCTGTTTCAGCTTCAACATCAGTTTCAGCTTGCGCTCTCGCGCACCCCCTGCGCCGCAGGGGGCGTTCTCGGGGCTACCTGAACAGGTAGCCGAACACCGCGTCCCCGACCCGCTGGTCGGTGACCTCGGTGCCGTTGGCCTCCTCGCGGGCGAACTTCACGGCCTGCTGGAGCCGTTCCACCCGGTCGAGGAGTTCGTTGACGCGGCGGGCCGGCAGGGCGCCGGAGAACTTCACCGTCGTCCAGTAGCCGACCGCCACGTCCTCGTAGTACACCTCGACCTGCGCGGGGTGCTTCTCCGTGGCCTCCGCCTTGACGTGGTTGCGCGGCACCTTCTTGGTGCGGATGGTGCGCACGGGTTCGGT
Source organism: Streptomyces katrae (assembly GCF_000966975.1). Lineage (GTDB taxonomy): Bacteria > Actinomycetota > Actinomycetes > Streptomycetales > Streptomycetaceae > Streptomyces > Streptomyces katrae. The sequence goes on from NZ_JZWV01000438.1 coordinate 871, forward strand.
CTTCCAGGAGTCCGTGGAGGGGTCGAGGTTCCAGGACTCGGAGGCGTCCAGGACCGGCAGCTTGCGCACGAAGGTGTGCAGGTCGGTCAGCTGCTTCTCCAGGAAGAGCAGGTAGGGCACCGGTACCTGGGCGAGCAGCACGTTGCCGTCGACGACGACGTCCGCGGCCGCGGTGCGGTTCGCCCAGTCCTTGGTCGCCGTCACGTCGAACAGGCGGGTCAGGGTGGTGGCCGTCGCCCGCAGCACGTCCTCCGCCTTGACCTGGACCCGGGTGGACTCGGGCGGCAGCTGCTCGCCCTCCTCGTCCTTGGGCTGGTACGTCCGCGAGATGCCGGCCAGCAGGGCGGGCTTCTGCACGTCGTGGTGGGCCTGCGAAAGCTCCTGGAGGGACTTGGACTTGACGCCCTTTTCGACTGCGATGATCTGATTCAGCTTCGGCACGTGATCAACCTACCAAGGGCTCCGGTGCGACTGCCATTCGATTTCCTTCCCCAGCTCAGGGGTGCAGGCGGACCGGGAGGTCGAACAGGTCGTTCTGGGTGAGGACCGGCTTGTTGCGCAGTTCCGCGCGCGGGACGGCGAGGGACAGGTGCGGGAAGCGGGCGTAGAGGGCCGGCAGGGCCACGCCGGCTTCCAGGCGGGACAGGGCCGCGCCGGGGCATACGTGGGGGCCGTGGCCGAAGGAGATGTGCCGGTTCGGGGTGCGGGTGACGTCGAAGGCGCCCGCCGTCTCCCCGTGCTGGGCCTCGTCGCGGCCGAGCGCGCCGAAGGAGACGATCAGGCCCTCGCCCTTGGGCAGGATCCGGTCCCCGACCTCGATGTCCTCGGTGGCGAAGCGGATCAGGACGTGCGAGGTGGGGGTGGCCCAGCGCAGGGTCTCCTCGATGACGTTCTCCCAGGGGACCTCGCCCGCGAGGACGAGGGCGCGCTGCTCGGGGTGGGTCTCCAGGGCGACGACGGCGTTGACGATCAGGCTGATGGTGGTCTCGTGGCCGGCGGCGACCATCAGCTGGAGGGTGTTGGTGATCTCCTCGGTGCTGAGGTGGTCGCCGTCCTCGGAGGCGGCGATGAGGGCGCTGGTGAGGTCGTCGCCGGGGGTGGCGCGCTTGGACTCCACGATCCGGGAGAAGAGGGCGCCGAGGTCCGCCATCATCTGCGGGACCTCCTCCGGCGGGGTCTGGGTGGAGAAGAACTTCTCGAAGAGGGCCTTCAGGCGCGGGTGTTCGGCGGCGTCCACGCCCATCAGCTCGCTGATGACGTTCATCGGCAGCGGGTAGGCGAAGGCCGCCTTCAGGTCCACCGTCTCGCCCTCGGGCAGGCCGGCCAGCTTGTCGAGGGCCTCGGCGGTGAGGGCCTCGATGCCGGTGCGGAGCTTCTCGACGCGGCGGGCGGTGAGGGCCTGGGCGACGAGGGTGCGCAGTCGGCGGTGTTCGTCGCCGTCGACGGTCAGCATGGAGCGGCCGGGGTTGGCGAGGCCGATCAGCGGCCAGTCCAGGGGGATCTCCCCGCGCTGCCAGGCGCCCCACACGCCGATGTCCTTGACGACCCTGGGGTCGGTGAGCAGGGCGCGCGCCTCGGCGTGGTGGGTGACGGCGTACACGCCGACGCCGCCGGGGAGGACGACGCGGACCAGCGGGCCGGCGGCGCGCAGCGCGGCGCTCTCGGCGTCGAGGTCGGTGACGAAGGGGTCGAGGGTGATCGGGGCGGCGGCGGGGACGGCGCCGGTGTGGTCGATCGGGCAGCTCATCGGGTGGCTCCAAGCGCGGGGGTCGGGGTGTAGGTCACGGGGAGCGCGGTCAGGCCGCGCAGCCAGGGCGAGGGGCGCCGGGTCAGTTCGGCGGCCGGTCCGTCGAGGTCCACGTCGGGGAGGCGGTCGAGGAGGACCTCGATGCCGGTCCGGGCGATGACCTCGGCGACCTCCTGGGCCGGGAAGGGGCAGCGGTGTTCGCCGTGGCCGAAGGAGAAGAAGGCGTTGTTCCCGCCGGTGAGGGCGCCCGCGTCGGTGCGTACGTGCGGGTCGCCGTTGGCGGCGGCGAGGCCCAGCAGGACCAGGTCGCCGCGGGCGATGGTGCGGCCGCCCAGCTTGGTGTCGCGGGTGGTCCACCGTCCGGCGACGTTCTGGGTCGGGGTGTCCTCCCAGAGCACTTCGTTCATGGCCTCGCCGACGCTGTGGCGGCCGCCCGCGAGGGAGGCGGCGAAGCGGTCGTCGGTGAGCATCAGGCGCAGCGAGTTGCCGATCCAGTCGGCGGTGGGCTGGTGTCCGGCGGCCATCATCACCATCAGGTCCTGGGCCACCTCGTCGAGGGTGAACCCGGCGGTGTTGGCGAGCATCCGGGAGGCGACGTCGTGTCCGGGGGACTCCGCCTTCGCGGCGAGCAGCGCGTACATGGACTCGCCGAGGTGGCGCTGGCCGGCCAGGGCGCCCTCACGGCCGTTGATCATGTCGTTCATGGCGGTGACCAGGCCGGGGCCCTGCTCGTCGGAGAACCCGTAGATGCGGGCGAGGACGCGCAGCGGCAGCAGCATGGCGTACTCGCCGACGATGTCGCAGGCGCCCTTGCCGCAGAGGCCGTCGATCAGCTCGTCGGCGAAGCGTTCGGCGTGGCCCTTGAGTTCGAAGGGGTCGACGGATTCCAGGGCTTCGCTGATCACGGCGGCGCGTTCGCGGTGGCGTTCGCCGGTGGTGTAGAGGATGGAGGGCTGCTTGCGGCCGATCATCGGGAGCAGCGGCCAGTCCGCGGGGATGCGGTCCCACTGGTTCCACAGGTCGGAGTCGCGGGAGAAGAGCTGCGGGTCGCTGGTGACCTGGTGCAGTTCGCGGTAGCCGAGGACCAGCCAGGCCGGGACGTCCCCGTCGAGGACGACGGGGGCGACGGCGCCGTGGTCGCGGCGCATCTCCCGGTACAGCTCGGCGGGGTCGCTCTGGAAGCGGGGCCCGCCGAGGTAGACGGGCTGGGACTCGGGGGTGGTCACTGCGTGGGCTCCGGGAGGGTGCGGGGACGGCCCTCGGGTGGAGGGCTCGGGTCTCGGGGGCGCTGTGGCGCTGCTACGGAAGGGGCTGGAGGCTGCTGAGGTGCTGGAGGTGCTGGACGAGGGAGATGAGCACCTGCTTGCTGGACTCGCGGGAGCGGGCGTCGCAGAACAGCAGCGGCACCTCGGACGGCAGGTCGAGGGCGGCGCGGATCTGCTCGGGGGTGTGGGCGGGCCCGCCGAAGTCGTTGCAGGCGACGACGAAGGGCGTGCCGTGGTGTTCGAGGCGGTCGATGGCGTACCAGGAGTCCGCGAGCCGCCGGGTGTCGACGAGGACGACCGCGCCGAGGGTGCCGGAGAACAGCCGGTCCCACAGGAACCAGAACCGCTCCTGGCCGGGGGCGCCGAACAGGTAGAGCACGTTGCGGGCGTCGAGGGTGATCCGGCCGAAGTCGAAGGCGACGGTGGTGGAGGTCTTCGCGGCGACCCCGTCGGTGTGGTCGACGGCCTCCCCGGCCTGGGTCATCGTCTCCTCGGTGTTCAGCGGGCGGATCTCGCTGACCGAGCGGACCATGGTGGTCTTGCCGACGCCGAAGCCGCCCACGATCACGATCTTGAGGCCGTTGTCGGCGGTGCTGCTGAGTGCCTGCCGGGGCGCGCCCGGGTCAGAGGTTGCGGAGTCCAACGAGCACCTGCTCCAGGAGTTCGGGTTCGGGAAGGCGGTACTTCGCGGCGCGCGGGTGCCGGGCGCTGACGCGGCCGGCGGCCAGCAGGTCGGCGAGCAGGATCCGCGTGATCGACACCGGCAGGCCCAGTTCGGCCGCCACCTCCACGACGGCGGTCGGGTAGCGGCACATCCGCAGGATGGCCGCGTGCTCCGACTGCATCCCGGGGACGGGGTCGCATTCGGCGACGATCAGGGTCACCAGGTCGAAGGCGTCGCTGCCGGAGCGGCTGCGGCCGCCGGTGAGGGTGTAGAGCCGGTCCGGGGAGTCGTCCCGGCCCGGCCGTACGCGGCTCAACCCCGGGGCCTGGCGGTCAGATGCTCGCTCAGCTGCTCCACCAGTTCGGACATGTTGTGGCCGACGAGGCCGGCGTCGGCGTCCTCGGCCGCGACGAGGGCGAGGTGGGCGCCCTCGCCGGCCTCGACGATGAAGAGGATCCCGCCGTAGAACTCGGCCATGGCGGAGCGGACTCCGCCGGTGCCGTCGCCGAACTCGATGGAGGCGCCGTGCGAGAGGCTCTGGATGCCGGCGGCGATGGCGGCGAGCTGGTCGGCCTGGTCGACGGAGAGCTCGGGGGTGCGGCACAGCTTGAGGCCGTCGCGGGAGAGCACGAGGGCGTGCCGGGCGCCGGGGGTGCGCTCCAGGAGTCCTTCCAGGAGCCAGCTGAGCTTCTCGTCGGTGGTGGAGCCGGTCATCTCGTGTTGCCTTCCGGGTGCGGGGGATTCGTGGGCTGCTGCCGCGCCGGCGCGTCGCGCACGGCCTGTCGGAAGCTGCCGAAGCGGGCGGCGGACCGGGACGCGCCGGTGGGGGCGCCCTGGGTGCGGGGCGCCGGGGACGCGGCCTCGGGCCCCTCGGGGTGGGCGGCGGCCAGGGTGCGGCCGCGTCGCCGCTGGGGCAGTCCGCTCTCGCCGAGGGCCGGGGTCGGGCCGGCGGGTTCGGGGTCGTGGGAGCCGTTCGCGCCCTCGGGGGCGGTTCCGGCCCGCGACCGCACGCGCGGGGCGGGCGCGGGGGCGGCCGGTGCGAGGGCGCGGCCCGGGGCGGGGGCGCGGCCCGTTCCGGCGGTGGGGGCCGCCAGGAGCGGCAGGGCGGGGACGGGTTCGGCCGGGGCGTGGCTGATCAGCTCTTCCGGGATCATCATCAGCGCACCGGTGCCGCCGCGCGCCGAGGGGCGGAAGGAGACGGTCAGGCCGTGCTTGCGGGCCAGGCGGCCCACGACGGCGAGGCCGAGGCGGGTGCCGGAGAGCCCGGCGAGGTCCAGGGTCTCGGCGCCGACGGCCTGTTCGGCGCGGCGCAGCTGGAGCTCGCTCATGACCAGGCCGCTGTCCTCGACGGTGATGATGATCCCGGCCGGCACCTCCTCCACGTAGACGTGGACCTCGGCGGTCGGCGGGGAGAAGTTGGCGGCGTTGTCGAGGAGCTCGGCGAGGGCGTGCATGACGCCCTCGGCGGCGTGTCCGGCGACGGCGGCCTCACTGGTGGAGTGCAGGCGGACGCGCTGGTAACCGCCGATGCGGCCCATGGCGCCGCGCAGGATCGATTCCATGACGATGGGCTTGGCCCAGCGGCGGCCCGAGCGGGCGCCGGTGAGGACGGCGATGGAGTCGGCGAGGCGGCCGGCCTGGGCGGTGCGGTGGTCGAGGTGCAGGAGGTCGCCGAGGACCTCCTCGTCGGCGTGCTTGTGTTCCATCTCGCGCAGGTCGGCGAGCATGCCGGTGGCCAGGGCCTGCATCCGTCCGGCCGCGTTGGCGGCGGCGGCCATGGCGGCGGCCCGGCCCGACTGGGCGCGGCGCAGTTCCTCGCCGAGCCGCTCGCGGGTGGCCTGCTGGGCGGCGGCCAGGTGGTCGAGTTCGGCGGTGTGGGCGGCGGTGAGCCGGGCCGCCTCGGCGGTGCGGGCGGCGGTCAGCCGGTCGGTCTCGGCGGCGTGTTCGGCCGTGAGCCGCGCCACGTGGGCGGTGTGGTCCGCGGTGAGCCGGGCGAGTTCGGCGGAGAGGTCCGCCGTCTCCCGGGCCGCTTCGGAGGTCAGCCGGGCGATGTACGCGTCCCGGGTGGCGACTTCCCCGGTCAGCAGGGCCAGGCTGCCGCGCAGCTGCCGGGTGGTGCGCGCGTACCAGGTGACGGCGCAGGCGGCGATGGCGAGCAGCAGGGTCCCGAAGGCGGCGAACCAGGCCAGCGGGAGGCGGACGCCCGACGGGGCCGCGGCCACCGCCGCCGCGGAGACGGTGCCCGCGGCCACCGCCGTGACCAGCAGGGCGAGCGCGGAGGGGCGGAGGGGGGAGGGCGACGCCGTCATCAATCAAAGCCTCAAGAAAGGGGCGTATATGGAAGAGAAGGTTCCTGTGGCAACGAGCCATCACTATAAGAGGATTGGTGATCGTTTAGGAAAGCCCCTGACAAAGATCACGCTGTGTAGCGACCGCTAAGGTGGCTTCTGGAGCGGTTTCGGGGCTATGCCATGGCATCCTGTGACGTCACAACTCGCCGGACGGGACCGACGGCGGACGTCCGGGGAATACGAGGAAGATCCATGAGGCTCTGCTTCCTGGTGGAGGAGCACTACCGCCACGACGGCATGCCGAACGAGGTGATCCGTCAGCTGACCGCGTGGGGCCACCGGGTGGACGTCGTGCGGCCCGGCGGCTCGCTGCTGCGCATGACGGACCTGGTCCGTGCGGGCACCCACGACGCCTGGGTGCTCAAGACCGTTTCGGGCGGCCCCGGGCTGACCCTCCTGGAGGCGGCGGCCGCCGCCGGGGTGACCACCGTCAACGACGCCCGGTCGATCCGCGGGGTACGGGACAAGGCGCTCGCCGCCGCCCTGGGCAGCGCGCGGGGGCTCCCGCTGCCGCCCACGTACGCGGTGGCCCGCCCCGAACTGCTGGCGGAGGTACCGGACGAGCTGTACCCGCTCGTGGTGAAGCCGGCCGACGGCAGCTCGGGCCGCGGGGTGCACCTGGTGCCCTCGCCGGACCGGCTCCCGGCGCTGCTCCCGGAACTCGCGGGCGAGGGCGTGCTCATCGTCCAGCCCTACGTCGCGAACCCCGGGACCGACATCAAGGTGTACTGCGTGAACGGCGAACTCCACGCCACGGAGCGCTGCTCCCCCCTGCACCCCGACGCCGCCGTCCGCGAGCGGCGGGTGCCGCTGTCGGCGGAGGTGGCGGGGATCGCCGCCCGCGTGGGCGAGGTGTACGGGCTGGACCTGTACGGGGTGGACGTGCTGCTGGGCCCCGACGGGCCGGTGGTGGTCGACGTCAACGACTTCCCGAGCTTCCGGCAGGTACCGGACGCGGCGGCCCGGGTGGCGGGCGCCGTCCTGGAACTGGCCCGCGCGGGCGGCGGCCGGACGTCCGCACCGGGCCGTGCGCAGGCCCGCCCCCTCCCCCTGCCGGTGACCATCCCCGCGCAGGCGGTCGCGCGGGCGGGGGACGGCTCGTGAGGGTGGGACTGATCACCCCGGACCCCGGGCATCCGCTGCTGGCGGCCACCGCCGCGCTGCTGGCCGGACGGCACGCACCCGGGGGCGGGGGCCGCCGCGGCCGCCGGGGCGGACGCCGACGTGTACCTGCTGAAGGCCCGGACCCCGGAGGCGCTGGAACTGGCCCGCGCCCTGGAGGAGGGCGGTGCGCCGGTGGTGAACTCCGCCGCCGCCACCGGGCGCTGCCAGGACCGGACCGGCATGGCCGAACTGGCGCTGGGGGCCGGGCTCCCCTTCGCCGCCACCCGTACCTTCGCCTCGCTGTCGCTGCTGGGGTCCGCCACGGACCTGCGGTGGCCGCTGGTGGTCAAGAGCCGGCTCAGCCGCAAGGACGACCTGGTCGTCCGCCTCGAAGGCCCCGGCCGGCTGCGGGAGCTGGAGCCGCGCTGGGGCGGGGAGCCGGTCGTCACGCAGGAGTTCGCGCCGAACGACGGCTGGGACCACAAGCTGTGGGTGGTCGGTGACGAGGTGTTCGCCGGACTGCGCCGCTCCGAACTCGCCGCCGAGGGCAAGGGACCGGCCCGGAGCCTGGACCGGCTGCCGGACGGCTGGGCCGGACTGGCCCTGCGCGTGGGCGAGGTCTTCGGCCTGGACGTCTACGGGGTGGACGTCATCGCGACGGACCGCGGACCCCTCATCGTCGACGTCAACGCCTTCCCCGGCATCCGCGACCAGGCCGGCGCCCCCGAGGCCCTCGCGGCCCTCGCCCTGCGCCGGGCCGCCGCGGCAGCGCGGTAGCGGCCCAGAGGGTATCGCGCGCGGTGCCCGCGCGCGACGTGGACCTGCCCCGGTCCTGGACGGAGGACCGGGGCAGGAGGTATCAGCCCGCCAGGAGGGTGAGGGTGTCGATCACGCGGTTCGAGAAGCCCCACTCGTTGTCGTACCAGGCGACCACCTTGACGTGGCGGCCGTCGACGCGGGTGAGCTCCGAGTCGAAGATCGAGGAGGCCGGGTTGCCGGTGATGTCGGAGGACACCAGCGGGTCCTCGGAGTACTCCAGGATCCCGGCCAGCGGGCCCTCGGCGGCGACACGGTAGGCCGCCAGCACCTCCTCGCGCGTCACGTCGCGGGCCACCGTCGTGTTCAGTTCGACGATCGAGCCGACCGGGACGGGCACGCGGATCGAGTCACCCGACAGCTTGCCGTCGAGGTTCGGGAGCACGAGGCCGATCGCCTTGGCCGCGCCGGTCGTGGTCGGCACGATGTTCACGGCGGCGGCGCGGGCGCGGCGCGGGTCGCGGTGCGGTCCGTCCTGGAGGGCCTGCTCCTGGGTGTAGGCGTGCACCGTCGTCATGAAGCCGTGCTCGATGCCGGCCAGTTCGTCGAGGACGGAGGCCAGCGGCGCCAGCGCGTTCGTGGTGCACGAGGCGTTCGAGACGATGGTGTGGAGCTCGGGGTCGTAGGCGTCGGTGTTCACGCCGTAGGCGAGCGTCACGTCCGCGCCGTCGGAGGGGGCACTGACGAGCACCTTCTTCGCACCCGCCTTGACGTGGGCGCGGGCGGCCTCGGCGGAGGTGAAGCGGCCGGTGGCCTCCAGCACGATGTCGACGCCGAGTTCGGCCCAGGGCAGCCGCTCCGGCTCCCGCTCGGCGAGGACCGCGATGCGCCGGCCGTCGACCACGAGGGTGGTGCCGTCCACCGACACCGGACGGCCGAGGCGGCCGGCCGTCGAGTCGTAGGCGAGCAGCCGCGCGAGGGTGGCCGGCTCCGTGAGGTCGTTGACGGCCACGACCTCCAGGTCGCTGTCGCGTTCGAGCAGCGCACGCAGCACGTTGCGTCCGATGCGGCCGAATCCGTTGATGGCGATGCGAGTCATGAGCGGTGTCCCCTTCTGTTCGCCCTCAGACTCGCCCCCGCCGGCCGCCCACGACAGTGGCGAGATCGCCACGGTTCGAAAGTATCCCGCCAACCCCCGCCAACCCGCCGGCCCGCCGTCCGCGATCCCGCCGGCCCGCCATCCCGCCCGGCCCGCCGGCCCTCGGGCCCGTCCGGCCGGCGTCGCACGGGCTACTCGCCCCGGGTGAAGGTGCGCCGGTACTCGGTCGGGGTGGTGCCGAGGATCCGCTGGAAGTGCAGGCGGAGGTTCGCGCCCGTGCCCAGGCCCACGTCGGCGGCGATCTGCTCGACGCTCCGCCCGGAGCGCTCCAGCAGTTCCCGCGCCACGTCCACCCGGGCCCGCATGATCCACTGCATCGGGGTGTACCCCGTGTCCTCGGCGAAGCGCCGGGAGAACGTACGGGGCGACACGGCCGCGTGCTGGGCCAGCGCTTCCAGGGTCAGCGGCTCCCCGAGCCGCTGCAGCGCCCACTCGCGGGTGGCGGCGAAGCGCTCCCCCAGCGGCTCCGGCACGCTGCGCGGCAGGTACTGCGCCTGCCCGCCGCTGCGGTACGGGGCCGCCACCAGGCGCCGGGCCGCGTGGTTGGCCGCGGCCACGCCGAGGTCGCCGCGCAGGATGTGCAGGCACAGGTCGATGCCCGAGGCGGCGCCGGCGGAGGTCAGGACGCTGCCCTCGTCGACGAACAGCACGTTCTCGTCGATCCGCACGAGGGGGTGCTTCGCCTTCAGGGCCCGCGTGTAGTGCCAGTGGGTGGTGGCGCGCCTGCCGTCGAGCAGGCCCGTGGCGGCGAGCGCGAAGGCTCCGGTCGAGATGGCGGCGAGCCGTGCGCCCCGGGCGTGGGCGGCGGTCAGCGCCTCGACCACCGCGCGCGGCGGGTCCTCGCGGTCGGGGAAGCGGTAGCCGGGGACGAAGACGATGTCGGCCCACTCCAGCGCCTCCAGCCCGTGGGTGACGTGGTACGACAGGCCGTCACCGCCGGTGACCAGACCGGGGGCCGCCCCGCACACCCGGACCTCGTACGGCATGCTCGCGCGGGTGCTGAAGACCTGCGCGGGGATCCCCACGTCGAGCGGCTTGGCCCCTGCTTCGAGGACGAGGACGGCGACGCGGTGCGGACGGGAACGGGACACGTCGCCGAGGGTACGCGGGCCGAAACCCGTGTGCGCGCCGCCGGACGGGTCTGGGAGCATGCCCGGATGGAACGCCCTCTCGAATCCCTGGTCGTCCGGCACACCCTGCGCCTCCCCGTCCCCTCCGGTCCGGCCGGGCAGGGCGCCACGGCGGCGCGGCAGTTCGACGCCGCCCTGCTGTCCGTCGGCTTCAAGCTCTCGGCCCCGCTGCTGGAGCACCTGTCGGGGCTGGCTGAGGAGACGGTCGTGGAGACCGCCTCGCGCACGCTGGAGACGGTCCGCGAGATGACCGGCGACCACGTCGCGCACAATGCGTACTTCAAGGACTTCCCGGCCAACGTGCCGGACACGTTCGACTTCTGGATGGCGTGCGTCCGCGAGGCCCTCTCCGACGACGCCACGCGCGGGAGCACCCTCGCACAGCTGCGGACCGGTGTGCTCGACCTGCTGACCCTGCCCTCGTACGGCAACTACCGGCACACGTACGAGGAGATGCTCGCCGCGCACGAGGAGCTGATCGCCGCCGCCGGGGACCGGATGACGGTCCTGCACCGGGGCGGCCCCCTCGCCGAGGAGGTGACCGCCCTCTACCTGGCCCTGGCGGGCAGCACCACGCCGCTGGGCGAGGAGGGGCTGTGCGACCTCGGGCTGCTCGCCGGGCACTGCGCCGACGGCCCCCAGCCGCCGGAGATCCCCGTCCGGGAGAACCGGGCCGTCGTCAACCGCGCCCGCCTCGGCCTCGGCGCGGAGCTGCTGGTGGACACCGTCACCGATGTGCTCCGCCTGGCCTGCGCCCTGTCGGACGGGGACGTGAGCCTCACGGAGCCGACCCGGCTGAAGTCGCTGTCGCGGCCGGTCCGGCGCTCCCTGCTGGCCGCCCTGGACGCGGTGGTCGCCGCCTCCCCCGCCAAGCTCGCCGACGTCACCGCGCACCGCGAGGAGTTCAAGCGGCTCGGCGAGCGGCTCCACCCGCACGAGTACCCGCGCTGGCCGCACGCCGCGCGGGTGTTCGCCGTGGCCCGCGGCGAGCAGGAGGTCCGGACCCTGGAGAGCCGGGTCGAGGAACTGCTCGGCTCCGGCGACGTCCCGGGCGCGGCGCGGCTGCTGGCGACGGCCGCCCCCGGCCGGCTGCTGCGCTCCCTGGACCGGCTGCTGCGCAGCTGCCCGGGCCCCGAGGAGCGCGCGGCCGTCACCGCCGCCGCCGAGGAGGCCGCCCCCCGGGTCTCCGGCCGGGTCCTGCTGTCGGTCCGTGAGCACCTGCGCAACCGGGGCGGCGCCGCGGCCGCGCGCCGGATCTTCGTCAATCCCCGGGGCCGTGCCTGGGTCGGCCCGGACACCCGCGCGCCCCTCCCGGCCGCCGAGGCCGCCCGGCTGGCCGGGTCCCTGGACGCGGAGGTGCTCCGGCGCCTGCCCGACCCCGGGCACCTGCTGCTCGACCCGGCGGTCCTCGACGTGGCCCTGCCGCTCAGCGGGAAGGCCACGGCCGCGGGGCTCGGAGTGCTGCCGCGCGGCTCGCTCTCCCCCGTGGACGGGGAGCTGCTGCGCTTCTTCGTGCACTGGACGCAGAGGGAGCACAGCACCGACTACGACCTGTCGGCGGTGATGCTGGACGGCGCGTACGAGACCCTCTCCTGGCTGTCGTACACGGCCCTCCAGACGGTGGGCGGCGAGCACTCCGGCGACATCACGAACGCTCCCGCGCCCGACGGCGCCTCGGAGTTCATCAACCTGCGCCTGGACGCGGTGCGGGGCGAGTTCATCGTCCCGCAGGTCAACGTCTTCTCCGGGGAGGGCTTCGAGCAGGTGGCCGAGTCCTTCTTCGGTTTCATGCTGCGTGACGGCGAGCAGCTGGGCCGCCCGTTCGAACCGCGCACCGTGCGCATGAAGTCGGAGCTGCGGGGGCCGGGCCGGGTCGCCCTGCCGCTGGTGTTCCTGCGCGGGGCCGACGGCGGATGGCGGGCGAAGTGGCTGCACGTGTACCTGCGCGGCACTCCCAGCGCCAACCGGGTGGAGGAGAACCGGGCGACGGTCGGCACGCTGGTGCACGGCATCGTGGAGCGCGAGTACCTCACGGTCCGCCACCTGGCCGGTCTGCTGGCCCGGCGCGCCCGCACCACCGAGGAGTGGGACGGCGGGGATCCGCCGGAGGGGCCGGTCACCTACATCGGACTGGAACGCCCGGACGGGCTGCACCCGGACTCGGTGGTGTTCACCCCGGAAAACCTGCGTGCCCTGATCCCGGGGTAGGTGCTAGCTTTGGCCCCGGCGAGGCCATGGGCGGACTTCCTTCTCACACTCCACTGAATTAGTCCCCCCGCTCTCCTCGCCCCCGACGTGAACGACCGCGAGCCGGGATGCCCTCGGGCATCCCGGCTCCGTCGTGCCGGCAGGAGTGTCCGCCCCTCGGACGGGGTGGTCGACCGGCCCCGTCCCCGCTCCCATACTTGGGGCTCATGAGAGGGAAGGACAAGGACACCGGGCGCAGCAGCCCGCTGGTGCCCGCCGCCGTCGGGGACGCGATCGCACGGCACGACTGGGCGTCCACCACCTGTGGCTGCGGGCGTTCGGCGGACCATCTGGAGGACACCCTGTGGCATGCCGCCGAGGGGCATCCGGCCGCTTTCCACGCCCTGGAGGGGCACGTCTTCACCCGGCCCAGGCTCTGGCCGCCCGCCCCCGCGGTGTGCGCGGTGCTGATGGCCGTCTGGGCGGCCGGGCCGCCCCGGCTGGCCACCCGCGAGGCCCTGCTGCGGACCCTGCTCGCGCTGCTGACCTCCGAGGACGACGGGACCGCGTACGAGGCCGGCCTGTACGGGCAGTGCGCCGCCCACGTCCGGGCCGGGCTGCCACAGCTGACGGGCCCGCTGGCCGGCCGGCCCGGCAGCGCGAGCGCCGCCTACGCCGACGGCATCCGCGACATCATCGGGCTGTGCGCCTGAGGCCGCGCAGCAGCTCCGGGGTGACCTCCTCCAGGGAGGACGCGAAGGTGCGCGCCGCCGAGCGGGGCACGTCCAGCATCGAGGGGACGACCAGGACCGGGCAGCCCGCCGCCTCGGCGGAGGCCGCGCCGTCCGGGGAGTCCTCCACCGCGACGCACTCCCCCGGCTCCAGGCCCAGGAGTTCGGCCGCCGCCCGGTAGGGCTCGGGGTGCGGCTTGGTGCGTACGGTGTCGTCGGCGGAGAGGGTGAAGGCGAACGGGACGTGCGCCAGCGCGCCCCCCACCACCTGGTCGACGACCACCCTCGGCGAGGCGCTGACCAGGGCGAAGGGCACGCCCTGGGCCTCCAGGGCGGTCAGCAGCCGCTGGGCGCCGGGCCGGACGGGCGCGCCGGCCGCGACCCGGCCGAAGAAGCCCCCGGTGAGCTCGTCCGCCACCGCCTCGGCGTCCGCGCCGCCGGTGACCCGTACGAGGTGGGCGGCGGTGTCGGCGACCGCGCGGCCGACGACCTCGGGGGCGTCGGCCGGCCCGAGCCGGTGGCCGAGGCGGTCCGCGACCTCCTCGGTGGTCTGCCACCACAGCACCTCGGTGTCCACGAGGGTGCCGTCCATGTCGAAGAGGACGGCGGCGAGTGCGCTCACGCCGCCCTCGCCACGACCAGCACGGGCCGCTCGGCCAGGCCGACGGTGACCCGCGCGCCCGGGGTGAGGCCGCCCGCGTCCCGGGAGGGGACGTCGGCCTTGACCCGGGTGCCTCCCGGCAGGTCGAGGTGGAGGCGGGTGACGGCGCCGAAGAAGGAGGCCGAGGTCACGGTGGCGCCGCCCTCCTCGTCGGCGGTGACGGTGAGGTTCTCGGGGCGGACCAGCACCTCCACGTCGGGGCCGGCCGGGACCGGCCCGTCGACGGGCAGCCGGGTGCCGGCGACGTCCACCCGGCCGGAGCCGGCGAGCCGGCCCGGCAGCCGGTTCATGGTGCCGACGAACTCGGCGACGAAGGGCGTGGCCGGCCGCTCGTAGAGCTCGGCGGGGGCGGCGCACTGCTCCAGCTTCCCGGCGTTGAGGACGGCGACCCGGTCGGCCATGGACAGGGCCTCCTCCTGGTCGTGGGTGACGAACACGGTGGTGATGCCGAGGGAGAGCTGCAGCCTGCGGATCTCCTCGCGCAGACTGGCCCGTACCTTCGCGTCCAGCGCGGAGAGCGGCTCGTCGAGCAGGAGGACGCGGGGGCGCAGGGCCAGGGCGCGGGCGAGGGCCACGCGCTGCTGCTGGCCGCCGGACATCTGGTGCGGGTAGCGGTCTCCG
>NZ_JZWV01000439.1 GCF_000966975.1 Streptomyces katrae
CCACGCGCTGCTGCTGGCCGCCGGACATCTGGTGCGGGTAGCGGTCTCCGTGCTCGGGCAGGCCGACCAGGTCCAGGAGTTCGGCGGCGCGTTCGCGGCGGCGCGCCGCCGGGACGCCCCGTACGCGCAGCCCGAAGGCGACGTTCTCGCGGGCGTCGAGGTGGGGGAAGAGGCTGTACGACTGGAAGACCATCCCGGCGTCGCGGCGGTTGGCCGGGACCCGGGTGATGTCCTGGCCGTCGACCAGGACCTCGCCGGAGTCGGGGTGTTCGAAGCCGGCGAGCACGCGCAGGGCGGTGGTCTTGCCGCAGCCCGACGGGCCGAGCAGGGCGAGGAGTTCGCCGGGCTCCACGGTCAGGTCGAGTCCGTCGAGGGCGGTGGTGGTGCCGAACGCGCGGCGCAGGCCGCGGAATTCGACGCGGGCGCCCCCGGTGGCGGCGGACTGGGCCGGCTTCCCGGCCTCGGTCAGGGTGGTGGACATGCGGGTCAGGGCTCCTTGCGGGAGGTGGCGGGGGCGGCGGCCGTGGTGGACGGCGCGGTTCCGGCCCGCGAGAGGAAGAGCAGCAGCAGCCAGGTGATGAGGAGGCTGAGGATGGAGACGGCCACCGACATCCGGGCCTGGGCGCCGGAGACGGAGACGATCCACACGGCGAAGGGCCTGAAGCCCAGCAGGGAGGCGATGGTGAACTCGCCGAGCACGAGGGCCAGGGTGAGGAAGGCCGCCCCGGCGAGGGAGGTCCGCAGGTTCGGCAGCAGCACCCGCCACACCACGTACGGCCAGCTCGCGCCGCAGCTGCGGGCGGCCTCGACCAGGGTGGGCACGTCCACGGCGCGCAGGCCCGCGTCGAGCGAGCGGTGGACGAACGGCAGCGCGAGCACGGTGTAGGCGAGGACCAGGACCACGGGGAAGCGCTCGTCCTGCACGGCGATGAAGGTCTGGTAGAGCGGGGTCCGCGAGAGGTGCTCGGGTCCCCAGCGCAGGACGGTGGTGATCCCGGTGACCAGGGCGATCGGCGGTACCACCAGCGGCAGCATGCACACCACCTCGACCACGGGCCGCAGCCTCGGCGAGCCGATCCGTACGGCGACCAGCGCGGGCACGGCCAGCAGCAGGGACAGCACGATGGTGGCGGCGGCCAGGCCCAGGGAGAGGAGCAGGCTCTGGGAGAAGCCGTCGGCGCCGAGCAGTTCGGTGTACGCCTGGAAGGTGAGGCCCTGGCCGGGAACGTGCACGGTGAACACGGAGGAGGCCAGGAGCGGCAGCAGGAAGTAGGTGCCGGCCAGGGCGAGTACGGCGCCGCGCCACACCCGGGGGCGGGGGCGGTGCCGGGCCGCCTTCCCGGCCCGGGCGGTGGCCTCTTCAGGGACGGCTTCGGTCACCGGGTCCCCGGTGGCGGTCTGGGCGGTCTCGGCGGTCTCGGTCATCGCAGCCATCGGGCGCTCCGTCGCTGGAGGGGCAGGTAGACCGCCATGACCAGGCCGGCGATCAGGATCATGTCGAGGCCGAGGGCGAGCGCCACGTTCTCCTGGCCGGTGAGGACGTTGCCGGAGAGGGCGTCCGCGATCTTCAGGGTGACCAGCGGTACGGAGCCGCCGACGAGGGCGGCGGCGGTCGCGTGGGCCACGAAGGCGGTGCCGAAGAGCAGGACGAACCCGCCGAGCAGGGAGGGCGCGAGCACGGGCAGGCCGACGTGGCGCCAGTACTGCCATCCGGTGGCCCCGTTGTTCCGGGCGGCCTCGCGCCACTGGGGGCGCAGACCGTCCAGGGCGGGGACGGTGACCAGCACCATCAGGGGGATCAGGAAGTACAGGTAGACCACGGTGAGGCCGGTGAAGGAGTACAGGTCCCAGCCCAGGCCGGTGAGGTCGGCGAGCCGGGTGACCACGCCGGAGATCCCGGCGGTGGCGATGAACGCGAAGGCCAGCGGGACCCCGCCGAAGTTGGCGAGGACGCCGGAGGCGGTCAGGGCGGCCGAGCGCAGGGCGGTGGAGCGGGAGGTGACCAGCGCCTGGGCGATCAGCACGCCGATCAGGGTGGCGAGCAGGGCGGTCAGGGCGGAGAGCTGGACGCTGCCGGTCAGGGAGCCGAGGTAGGGGCCCTGGAGGGAGCGGGCCAGGTGCTCGCCGGTGACCGAGGTGGCGCCGGTGGCGGGGTCGGTGCGGGTGACCGCGCCGAAGGCGATGGCGGCGAGCGGGATGCCGAAGCAGAACCCGGTGAAGACGAGGAGGGGGAGGGTGGCGAGCCAGGTGCGCGGGCCGCGCCGCCGGCGGCGGGGGGTGGTGCCGCCGGCAGTGCCCTCCGGGTGAGGGGTGGTGGGTGCGGACATCAGCTGAGGGCCTTGTCCCACTTCTCGGCGAGGACGGCCTTGGCCTGGTCGAGCTCGTTCGAGGCCGGGAAGGACGGGGTGCCCTGGACCTGGGGGAGCTTGGTGACGGCGTCCTTGTCGACGGTGCCGGCCTGGGTCATCTCCGGGAGCAGGACGGGGCGGGCGTGTCCCTTGAGCCAGATGTTCTGGCCCTCGGTGCTGTAGAGGAACTCCATCCACAGGCGGGCGGCGGCCGGGTTGGGGGCCTCCTTGTTGATGGCCTGGGAGTAGAACTGGGCGTAGACGCCGTCGGCGGGGACGACGGTCTTCCAGTCGACGCCCTTGCCCTTGAACTGCTCGGCGTAGCCGGCGTTGAGGTAGTCCCAGTCGATCGAGATGGGGGTCTCGCCCTTCTCGACGGTGGCCGGGGTGGACTCGACGGGGATGAAGTTGCCGCTCTTGCGGAGCTGTCCGAAGAAGTCGATGCCGGGCTGGATGTCGGCGAAGGAGCCCTTGTTGGCGAGGGCTGCCGCGTAGACGCCGCCGAAGGCGGAGCCGGACTTGGTCGGGTTGCCGTTGAGGGCGACCTTGCCCTTGTACTCCGGCTTGAGCAGGTCGGCGAAGGTCTGCGGGCAGGTGGGGATCCTCGCGGCGTCGCAGCCGATGGAGACGTAGCCGCCGTAATCGTTGTACCAGCGGGCGTCGGCGTCCTTCTGGGAGGCGGGGATCTTGTCCCAGGCGGTGACCTTGTAGGGGGCGAAGAGGTTCTCGCCGGCTCCGCTGCGGGCGAAGGCGATGCCGAGGTCGAGGACGTCGGGGGCGCGGGTCTGGCCCTTGCGGGACTTGACGGCGGCGATCTCGTCGGCGCTGGTGGCGTCCGGGTTCTCGCTGGAGACCTTGATCTTGGGGTACTTCGCCTGGAACGCCTTGATCATCTCGCCGTAGTTCGCCCAGTCCGGCGGCAGGGCGATCACGTTGAGCCGGCCCTCCTTCTCGGCGGCGGCGACGAGGGCGTCCATGCCGCCGAGGTCGGCCGCGGAGGCGGCGGTGGCCGGCTGGGCCTTGCCCTTGGCGCCGTCGCCTGCGGCGGGCTGGTCGGGGGCGGCACCACACGCGCCGAGGGTGGCGAGGGCGGCGGCGCTGAGCAGGACGGCCGCACCGCGACGGGCGGAGGAACGGAACACGGTCTCTCCCGGAGACGAAGGGGGGATCACTTGTCAGGCGTCACTTGTCTGAACAAGTTGGCCCCAGTTCGCCCGGGCCGGCTGTACGGGCGGTGAACGGCGGCTGGACCGCGGAGCACGGCTCGACGAAGAGACGAGAATGACCGAAAGAAGTCGTGACAGAACCTGCTGGAATGATCATGAGTGGCGGTGCGGGAGGACCCGCACCGAGGCGAGCGGGGGGCGAACGGCATGGGCACGGTCCGGTACCTGGAGATCGCGGAGGAGCTGCGCCGGGAGATCCTCTCCGGCGCCTACCCGGTGGGCGCCCGGCTGCCCTCGGAGAGCGACCTGGCGGCCCGCTGGTCCGCCTCGCGCGGGACGGTCCGCCAGGCCGTCGCCACGCTGGCCGCCGAGGGGCTCGTCCGCTCCAGCCAGGGGGCCCGCAGGATCGTCCTGCGCCACGAGCGCCGGCACAGCTTCGGCGAGCTGAACAGCTTCGCCCAGTGGGCCGAGGGGATCGGCCACGAGGCCCGCAGCCGCTTCCTGTCGCGGACCCGGCGGCCCGCGACGGCCGAGGAGGCGGAGCGCCTCGCGCTGGCCCCGGGTACGGAGGTGCTGGCCGTGCTGCGGCTGCGGCTGCTGGACGGGCAGCCCGTGATGGTGGAGCGGACCGCCTACGCGGACTGGGTCGCCGAGGCGGTGGAGGCCATGCCGGAGGACTGCCGTTCGGTGATGGACGGCCTGGCGGCGGACTCGGGGGTGGCGGCCCACTACGGCGAGCACCTGATCGACGCGCTCCCGGCGGGCAGCGAGGACGCCCGGCTGCTGGAGGTCCGGCGCGGCAGCCCGCTGCTGCGCCAGCGTCACGTATCGGCCACGCGCACGGGCCGCCCCATCGAGTGGTCCGACGACCGCTACCGGGCCGGCAGCGTCACCTTCAGTGTGAGCAACTCGGCAGTAGCCGCGCCGCTGGAGCGGCACCCGGGCGGCGGCGGGGAGCGCTGACCCCGGCCGGGCGTCCCGGGTTCCGGCTCGGCTTCCCGGGTTCCGGCCAGGCCGCTGTAGGGTCCCAGCGGAAGCGCCCGCCCCCGACCGGCCCCGAGGAACACCCTTGATCGATGTGCACCGGCTGCGCGTGCTGCGGGCCGTGGCCGACCACGGCAGCTTCAACCGGGCCGCCGCGGCCCTGCGGCTGACCCCCTCGGCGGTCTCCCAGCACATCGCCGCGCTGGAGCGCGGCCTCGGCCAGCCGGTGGCCGAGCGCAGCACGCGCGGGGTCACCCTCACCGAGGCGGGCAGGCTGCTGGTGGAGACGGCCGAGACCGTCGCGGCCGAACTGGACCGGGTCCGCGCCCGCATCGACCGGCTGGCCGCCGGCCGGCCCCGGCTGACGGTGGCCACCTTCACCAGCGGTGGCCGCCACCTGCTGCCCGGGGCGCTGTCCGCCTTCGTACGCGCTCATCCCGAGGTGGAGCTGACGGTGCTGGAGGCCGAACCGGAGGCCTCGTTGCCGATGGTGCGGGCCGGTGCGGCGGACCTGGCGCTGGCCTACCATTTCGACGGACCGCTGCCCTCGGGGGCCGGACTGTCCTGGCTGCCGCTGCTGGAGGACCCGCTGTACGCGGTCCTGCCCGCCGGACACCGGCTGGCGGAGCGGGAGACCGTCGAGCCGGCCGAACTGGCGGCCGACCGCTGGGTGCTGGGCTGCCTGAAGACGGAGGCCTTCCTGCGCCGCTACGCGGACCGGGCCGGGTTCGAACTGCGGACCGCCGCGTCCACTACCGACTACTTCTTCGCCCAGAGCCTCGTCGGGGCGGGGGTGGGCGTGACGCTGGTCCCGCACATCGCCCTGGCCCCGCCCGAGGGCTCGGCGGTGGTCCCCCTCGCCCCGCCCCGCCCGGCCCGCCACCTGGGCGTCGCCGCTCCCCTGCGCTCCCCGCACCCGTACGCCACCGCCCTGGCCCGCGCCCTGCGGACCTCGGCGGACGGGCGGGCCTGACACCCGGAGCCGGGGCCACCGGCCGGGAATCGCCCGTGACAACGCCCGCGGCGGCCGCGATCATGGCGGTCCGGTGCGTTCCTCTGGAGGAGTTGTGATGCGGGTAGCGGTGGTCACGTTCGACGGGTTCAACGAGCTGGACAGCTTCATCGCCTCGGCGTTGGTCAACCGCTGCCGCAACGACGGACTGGAGGCCTTCATCACGACGCCGGCCCCCGTGGTCACGTCGATGAACGGGGTCGAGGTGACGGGCCAGCGCCCGATGGAGTTCGTGCGCGAGGCCGAGGTCGTCCTGATCGGCAGCGGGATCAGGACCCGCGACGTGATCAAGGACGACCGGCTGCTGTCGATGCTGCCGCTCGACCCCTCGCGCCAGCTGATCGGCTCGCAGTGCTCCGGGGCGCTGGTGCTCGCCCGGCTCGGGCTGCTGGCCGGCCGGCCCGCCTGCGCGGACCTGACGACCCGTCCCTTCGTCGAGGAGATGGGCGTCACGGTGCTGGACGAGCCCTTCCACGTCGAGGGCAACATCGCGACGGCGGGCGGCTGTCTGGCCTCGCAGTACCTGGGCGCCTGGGCCATCGCCCGGACCCTGGGCGAGGAGGCCGCGCGCGCCGCCGTCGCCTACGTGGCCCCGGTCGGTGAACAGCGGGAGACCGTCGACCGCGTCATGTCCGCCATCGGCGTGCGGGACGCCGCCCTGCTCTGACCCGGCCACCGTGGCAGCGGTCCCGGTTGCCGGACGGGCCGTCGCGCACCGGGGACGGCGGCGGCTAGGTTCTGGCCTCATGCAACGACGACCCCTCGCACTCGTCCTCGACGTCCTGCTCATGCTGGTGGGCGCCCTGCTCGGGATCGCGACCAACTACGCCACCAACGTGGAGGGCGAGGTGCCGCTCCCGCTGCGGCTGCTGCGCCAATGGTCGATACCCCTCGTCGGGATCGGGCTACTCGCTCTGGTCGGCGGCCAGTTGTGGCTGCGCTGGCTGGAACGGCGGGCGCTCGCCGTCCCGGTGGCGTGGACGGCGGGGCAGCCGCCGTACCCGGGGCTGGAGGCCTTCGGGGAGG
Organism: Streptomyces katrae; assembly: GCF_000966975.1. Classification (GTDB taxonomy): domain Bacteria; phylum Actinomycetota; class Actinomycetes; order Streptomycetales; family Streptomycetaceae; genus Streptomyces; species Streptomyces katrae. The sequence continues at coordinate 6,537 of NZ_JZWV01000439.1, forward strand.
AGGACGCGGCCGTGTTCTTCGGGCGGGAGCGGGAGACCGCCGCGCTCGTGGCCCGGCTGCACCCGGCGGTCCCGGCCCGGGCTCACCGGTTCGTGAGCGTGGTCGGTCCCTCCGGCTCCGGCAAGTCCTCGCTGGTCCGGGCCGGACTGCTGCCCGCGCTGACCGGACGGCGCTCGCGCTGGACCGCGTACCCGGCGATCACCCCCGGCACCGACCCGGTGGGCGCGCTGCGGCGGGCCCTGGACGGGGCCGCCGCGGACGGGCGGCCCGGGGTGCTGGTGGTGGACCAGCTGGAGGAGCTGCTGACCCTGTCGGGACCGGGCGAGCGGGCCGCCTTCGCCGCCGCGGTCCGGGAGGAGCTGGGCCGCCGTCCGAAGCTGTGGCTGGTCGGCACGCTGCGTTCGGACTTCCTGACCGGGTTCCTGGAGGACGAACTGGCCTTCCTGGTACGGGATCCGGTGGTGATCGGCGCCCTGGAGCGGGAGGCGCTGCACGAGGTCGTGGCCCGGCCGGGCGCGGCGGCCGGGGTCTCCTTCGAGCCGGGCCTGGTGTCCCGGATCGTCGACGACTGCGGGGGCGGCGACGCGCTGCCCCTGCTGGCCTACACCCTGCAGGAGCTGTACCGGCTGGCGGGCGGCCCCGGTGCGGTGATCGGGTTCGCGCACTACCGGGAGGCCGGCGGCGTCGCGGGGGCGCTCGTCGGGCAGGCGGACCGGATCCGCGCCGAGCTGCTGGGGCCGGACGGGGACGGCGGGAGCGGGCCGGACCCGGTGGTGCGGACCCTGCTGCGGCTGGTCACGGTGCAGGGTGAGGAACCCGTCCGCAGGCGCGTCCCGCGCTCCGAACTGACGCCCGCCGAACAGGAGACGGCCGACGCCTTCGTGGCGGGCCGGCTGCTGACCTCCGACGCGGGGGTCCTCGACCTGGCCCACGAGGCGCTGCTGCGCCGCTGGCCGCCCCTGCGGCGGGCCGTCGCCGAGCACGTCGAGCAGCTGCGGCGGCGCGGCGAGTGGGAACGCTGGGCCCAGGAGTGGGAGTTCGCCGGCCGGGGCGAGGCCTTCCTGCTGACCGGGGAGCGGCTGGCGGCCGCCCTGGCCTGGCAGGAGCAGGCCCCCGCCGGGCTGGAGGTGTCGGCGCTGGTGGCGGAGTACGTGGAGCGCAGCGCGCGGGCGGACGGCGCGGCCCGGGCGCGTACGGCGGACGCGGTGGCGGCCCGGGTGCTGGAGAGCCGCGAGCCGGAGGCGGCCGTCGCGGTCGCGCTCGCGGCGGTCACGGAGTGGGCGCCGACGCCCTCCGCCCTCCAGGCGCTGCGGACCGCACTGGACGGGTCGCTGTTGCGGGCGGTGCGCGGGGATTTCGGCGCGGCGGTGACCGGGGCGGCCTGGTCCCCCGACGGGGCGCGGCTCGCGGCCTGTTCGGGGGACGGGCGGCTGCGGGTCTGGCAGGCACGCGCCCTGGAGGAGGGCGGCGGCCCGGAGGACGGGGAGGGGCAGGCGGCCCCGGTCGTCCTCGACGTGCCCGGCGACCGGCCCCGTGCGGTGGCCTGGTCGCCGGACGGCGCCCTGCTGGCCTGCGCCGCCCAGGACGGCCGGCGCGCCCAGGACGGCCGGGACGGCCGGCTGACCGTCTGGGACACCGCCACCTGGCGTACGGTGGCCGCCCTGCGGCAGCCCGGCGCCACGGACGGGGCCGGCGACGGGCTCGCCGGGCCGGTGTTCTCCCCGGACGGCCGCCGGCTGGTGTGGGCCGGGGCCGCCGGGGAGCTCCGGCTGTGGGACACCGCCTCCTTCGCCCCGGCAGGGTCCCTGCGGGCCCCGGCCGGGGCTCTGTGCAGCGCGGCCTGGTCGCCCGACGGGGGCCGGATCGCCGCCGGCGGGGACGACGGCACCGTACGGATCTGGCCGGCGGACGGCGGGGAGCCCGTGACAGCCGGAGCCGCCCAGGAGGACGCGGTGACGGCCCTGGCCTGGTCCCCCGACGGCACCCTGCTGGCCTCCGCCTCCGCGGACCGCACGGTGGTGCTCCGGGAAGCGGCCACGGCCCGGGCGGTACGGTCCCTGTCGAGCATGGACAAGATCGACTGCCTGGCCTGGTCCCCGGACGGGACCCGGCTCGCCGCCGGCGACCGGCACCGCAACGTCCGGATCTGGGACCTGGAGGCCGATGCGGGGGCCGACGGGGAGGGCTCGGCGCTCTGGCTGACGGGTCACCAGAACGCCGTGCGGGCGGTCGCCTGGACCCCCGACGGGCGGCGGCTGGCCACCGCCTCGCGGGACCGGACCCTGGCCGTCTGGGAGCCCGCCGCCCCGCCCTCCGTACTGCGCGGCCACACCGACTCGGTGTGGCAGATCTCCTGGTCCCCGGACGGCGGCGCGCTGGCCAGCGCCTCGGAGGACGGGACCGTACGGCTGTGGCCCGCGCCGGAGTTCGGGCCGCCGCGGGTCCTGGCGGCGGGGCAGTGCGGGGACCTCTCCTGGTCCCCCGACGGCTCGCGGCTCGCCGTGGGCCGCCGCGACGGCGCGGCCGCGCTGTGGCTGCGCGACGGGACCAGGTCGGCCGAACTCCCGGGCGCCCACGGCGCGGAGGTGTCGACGGTGTCCTGGTCCCCCGACGGCACCCGGCTGGCGACGGGCGCGCGCGACGGTCTCGTCCACGTCCGGGACGCGGCCGGCCGGGAGCCGGTACTGGTGCTGCGCGGGCACGGGGACTGGGTGACGGGCTCCGCCTGGTCACCGGACGGCAGCCGGCTGGCGACCTGCGGGACGGACCGTACGGTCATCGTCTGGGACACCGCGACGGGCCGGCGGCTGCGCACCCTGGAGGGGCACGAGGACCAGGTATGGGAGGTGGACTGGTCGCCGGACGGGCGCCTGCTGGCCACCGCTTCCCGGGACCGCACCGTCCGCCTGTGGGCCCCGGACGCCGACGGTCCGGCCGCGGCGGCCGCCGTGCTGGCCGGGCACGACGACCGGGTCCAGGACGTCGCCTGGTCCCCCGACGGCAGCCTCCTGACCTCCGTCTCCCGGGACCGGACGCTGCGGCTGTGGGACCCGGCCGCGGCCGGTCCCGTCGCCGTCGTCGGACTCCACGCCGACTGGGTCAACGGGGTGGCCTGGGCCCCCGACGGCAGCCGGATCGCCACCTCCTCGCGCGACCGCACGGTCCGCCTGTGGACCCCGGCCGCCCGGGACGGCGCCGGGCCGCTGCTGCGCCTCGCGGCGGGCCGGGTCCTGCACCCGCCGACCCCGGAGCAGCGCCGCGCCCACCAGCTGCCGCCGCCCGCCGCGCCGGCCCACGGCCACGCGGGTGAAGTGCGCCCCGGCGCCGGTTCCCGCCCGGGGCGGGGCCCGTTGGAAGGGGCGTGAACACCCCCATAGACTCGATAAACACCGCCCCGCCGCGCCCGGCCGCAGTCCCGGCCGGTGCCCCGCTCCCAGGCCCCTGGAGCGTCTCGCCCCGGGGCCCGTCGGCCGCACCACCCGCTCCCGGCGACCCGCCGGGGCCGGCCGGGCCGCCGCTCCCCCGCGTCCGGTCCTCGCTCGGCGGCGGGGTCCTCTCCGTGACGCTGGCCGGGGAGTTCGACCACTACAGCTGTCTGCCCCTGCGGGCCCTCCTCGACGAGGGCGCCGCGCTCGGCGCCCGCCGGCTGGTCCTCGACGCGGCCCACGTCAGCTTCTGCGACTCCGCCCTGGCGCACCTCCTGGACCGGTGGGCCGGCGGCGGGCGCACCTGGGAGCTCGCCCGCGGCTCGCGGTCCGTGCGGCTGCTGCTGGAGCTCTGGGACCGGCTGGACCGTGCGGCGGAGCCCCCGATCCGGAAGCGGGGGTGAGGGCGTCACTTCCGCGGTCCGGGTGTCGTTAGGCGCTCGGGGCTGATTCGGGGGACGAAGGGATGGCGTGAATGCGGCAGTTTCCGCTGGAGATGCACCAGGTGGCGCCGGGGCGCCTCGTCGAGTGGCGGTTGCGCTCCACGACCGCCCCGGGCGCGGCGGACCGGAGGGCTTCGTTCAACCAGGACAAGCACTTCACCGTCGCCGAAGAGAGCCGTGCGGACGGCGACCGGGTCGCCTCCTGGGTGGCCGTCACCTTCGAGGTCGACGGGGTCCTGGACGAACCGCTCCTGGCGCGGGCCCTGTTGGGCTTCGTCCAGCGGCACGAGGTGCTGCGCTGCGAGTTCCTGCGGCTGGCGGGGGAGGTGTCCTGCGCTCCCCTGCCGGCCGGTGAACTCGCCCTGGACGCCGTGGAGGTGGCCGCGCACGGTTCGGCCGGCCGGCTGGGGGCGTTCCTGTCGGAGCGCTTCCAGCGGAGCATCGACACCCTGTCCTGGCCGCTGTTCGTGATGGGCGCGGTGGTCCGGCCCGAATCGTCGACCGTCTACCTGGCGTTCGACCACATCGTCTGTGACGGCATGTCGATGCCGGTCGTCGCCCACCAGGTGCTCACCGCGTACGAGGCACTGGTGCGCGGTGAGGAGCCCGAGCTGCCGCCGGCTCCGAGCTACCTCGACTTCGCCGACGAGCAGCGCCGCCGCTACCTGTCCATCGACGCCGACGACGCCCGCCTGGGCTACTGGAAGTCCTTCATCGAGCGGGGCGGGGAGTTCTTCCCCCGCTGTCCGCTGGACCTGGGCGTGGAGCCGGGCCGGATGTACCCGATCGTCAACGAGGCCTCCTGGCTGCTGGACGCCGCCGAGGCCGAGGTGTTCGAGAAGGTGTGCCGGGAGACCGGGGCGAAGCCGTTCATGGGGCTGCTGGCCTCCGTCGCCGTGTGCCTGCGGGAGGCCGGCGGGCCCGGGGTGTACCGGGGGTTCATGCCGGTCAGCGAGCGCGGCCGGGAGAAGTGGACCGACTCGGTGGGCTGGTTCGTCAACACCCTGCCGATCGAGTTCGACGCCTCCCCCGGCAAGGACTTCGCCCAGGTGGTGGCCGGGGTCGGCGAGGGGTTCCGGGAGATGATGCGGCACCTGGACGTGCCGTTCGTACGGGCCTGGGAGCTGCTGGCTCCGGAGGAGTTCGCTCTGCGGTCCTGGCCGTACGCGGTGAACTTCTTCTCGTACATCGACATGCGCCGGTGTCCGGGGGCCGAGCGGCACGAGGAGTGGCGGCCGACCACGCACGTGTGGTCGGCGACGGGGAACGGGACCTGCTCGTGGTTCCAGCGGGACGCGGACGGCCTGCACATGAACTCGCTGTACGTGGACACCCCGGCCGCGCGGCGCACCATGGACGACTTCCAGGAGGCGTTGCGCCGGACGGTGCAGTGCGTCGCCCGTACGGGCGGCTTCCGCAGGCCGGTGGGGCTGACGGCACCTCGGCGGCCCGAGCCGGATCCGCGGGCGGCACGGGTCAGGGGCTGAACTCCGGGAGGGCGGCGGCCCGGCCGAGCAGCAGCTCCCGTTCGCGGGCGTTGCGGGTGAGGGAGGCCGCCTTCTCGAACTCGGCGCGGGCCTCGGCTCCGCGTCCGAGCCGCTCCAGCAGGTCCCCCCGTACGCTCGGCAGCAGGTGGTAGGAGCGCAGGGCGGGTTCCCCGGCGAGGGCGTCGACCAGCGGCAGCGCCGCCGCGGGGCCTTCGGCCATGGAGACGGCGACGGCCCGGTTCAGCTCGACCACCGGTGAGGGCAGCAGCCGGACGAGACGCCCGTAGAGGGTGGCGATGGCCGTCCAGTCGGTGTCCTCGTAGCGGACGGCGGCCGCGTGGCAGCCCGCGATGGCGGCCTGGAGGGAGTAGGGCCCGGTGCCCGCGCGGCCGAGGGCTTCGACCCCGCGCCGGATCAGGAGCCGGTTCCACCGGGACCGGTTCTGGTCGGCGAGCAGGACCGGTTCGCCGTCGGGGCCGGTGCGGGTGGCGGTGCGGGAGGCCTGGAACTCCAGCAGGGCGGCGAGCCCGTGCGCCTCGGGCTCGTCCGGCATCAGGGCGGCCAGCTGCCGGGCCAGGCGCAGCGCGTCCTCGCAGAGGGCGGGACGCAGCAGGTCGTCGCCGGCCGTGGCCGCGTAGCCCTCGTTGAAGATGAGGTAGATGACCTCCAGGACGGAGGCGAGGCGCTGTTCGCGGTCGGCGCCGTAGGGGACCTCGAAGGGCACGCCGGCCTTGGCCAGGGTCCGTTTGGCGCGGACGACGCGCTGGGCGACGGTGGGCTCGGAGGCCAGGAAGGCCCGGGCGATCTCCTGGGTGGTGAGCCCGCCCACCAGGCGCAGGGTGAGCGCGATCCGGGCGTCGGTGGAGAGGACCGGGTGGCAGGCGGTGAACACCAGGCGGAGCAGGTCGTCGTCGATGTCGTCCGGGTCGGCGGGCTCGGCGGGCGGCGGTGCGTCCTCCAGGGTCCGGCCGACCTCGGCGAGCTTGCGGGCGTAGGTCTCCCTGCGGCGTACGAGGTCGACGGCCCGGTGCCGGGCGGTGGCCATGAGCCAGGCGCCGGGCCGGTCGGGGATTCCGGAGACGGGCCACTGCTCGAGGGCGGCCACGAGGGCGTCCTGGGCGAGTTCCTCGGCGATGCCGACGTCCCGCACGATGCGGGTGACGCCGGCGATGATCCGCGCCGACTCCATCCTGAACACCGTCTCGACCGCCCCGGCCGTGGTCACTACATCTCCTGGATCTCGCGGACCTCGGCGCCCACGTGCCACGACGTCGGATGGGTCTCCAGGAACCGCTTGGTCCACTCGAGGGCCTCGGCCTTGTCCTTGCACTGCAGGAGGGCGTATCCGCCGACGACCTCCTTGGTCTCGGTGAAGGGCCCGTCGGTGAAGCTGATCTTCCCGCCGGACCAGTCGAGGCGGGTGGCCTGGGCGGTGGGGAGCAGTCCCGCGGTGTCGAGCATGACCCCGGCCTTGGTGACCTCCTCCAGGAGGGCGCCCATGCGCTGCTCGAACTCCGGCGGGAAGTCCTGCGGGGGGAGGTCCTGCTCGTCGATGCGGATGAGTGTCAGGAAGCGCGGCATGGTGACTCCTCGGTGGGACGGGCGGGGGCTCTCCCCGCCTCTCACCCCTGCGTCGAACGGAAGGGGACCGGATCGACAGGTCCCGGAAAAAAATCTTTCCGGGGATCTCCGTCAGGCGCACCAGAAGAACATCGTGTCCTGTCCGGAGCGCCGGTCCTCGTCCGCGGAGGCCCATTCCTCGGCCTCGAAGCGGATCGCCTTGAGGAAGACCTCGACGGTCTCCCGGACCTGCGGGTCCACCCGGGCCAGCACCGCCTCGTGCGCGGCGACGAACTCGGCGGCCAGCTCGGTCGGGAAGGTGCCCATCCAGGGGGTGGTGTCCCCGGCGGGCGGGAGGCGTACGGGCGGGCCGGACGTGAGGATCCGGGAGAGCGCCAGACGGGCCGGGACCCCCACGCGCGACAGCTCCTCGTCCACCGTCCAGAACCAGGACTGGCGGCGCCAGTCCCCGAGGTCGTGGGTGTCGGAGAAGTACGAGGAGATCAGCGCCTGCAGGGCGTAGTGGTAGCCGGGGCCCTCCGCCGCCCCGACGGTGCCGTCGAGCAGCTCCTCCAGGGCCTGGGCCACGGAGACCTCCAGGTCGATGCCCTGGCCGTGCAGCCGCCCGTCCACGGTCCGGCACTTCTCCCGAACCCTGCCGAGCGTGCGCTCCTGCTCGGGCGTGCGCTCGACGGCGGTGAGCAGCCTCATGGCGTCGCGCATGCTGCCGGTGCTCATGACTAGGTGACCCACGGTCACATCCTTCCCCAGGCGATGCTTCATGTTCTCCGAACCGGGCCCTTCCGGCGAAACCGGCGGGCTGGTCGGTCCTGCTCCGAACGGCGGGCCTACCGGCTGTCCCCCGACCAGTCCCAGCGGTCCGGGTCCGCGGCGCGGCGGCGGTAGTGGGCGCGGCCGCCCGGCCCGTAGCGGCCTATCTCGGTGGGCAGCCGGGCCTCCTCGGCCAGCCGGGCGGGGCTCCAGCCGGTGACGTCGAGGAGCAGCCCGTCGAGGGGGCCGCCGACCAGCTCGCCGTAGGCGTGGCCGGGGCGCGGGCCCGGATCGGGATCGTCGTGGTCGGCGCCGTAGACCCTCCGGCGCGGTGTGCTGAGGTCCATGCGCCCAGGATCACAGGCGCCACTGACAACGGGCGGCGGCGCCACTCCGCCTAGGCTGGCGGTGACACCGGCACGAACGAGGAGAGCACCGCCCATGGACCGTCGGGTGCACCGGCCTCTGGAGGACCAGGAATTCGACTTCATCACCGGCATGGCGCAGGGGACCGCGGTGCTCGCCTACTTCACCGGCAGCTGGCCGAAAGCCGTCGAGGCCTCGCGGGCGCTGGACGCCGTCGTCGCGGAGGTGGCGCGGGAGTACGG
>NZ_JZWV01000440.1 GCF_000966975.1 Streptomyces katrae
AGTACGGTGCCCGGCTGACGGCCGTCCGCACGGACATCACCCGCTGCCCGGCCACGACCCGGCGCTACGGGGTGACGGGCGCCCCGACCGTGGTCCTGCTGCGCGCGGGAGAGGCGGTGGCGACCCGTTCCGGCCCGGTGACGGCGGCGGAGCTGCGCGCCCTCCTGGCGGAGGCGGGGGTCTAGACCTCGCGGCCCCGGCGGTCCGACGGGCGCGTGCGTTTCCTTGCGGGTGAACTCGGGCAGGCTGGCCGAAAGTGGCATAGGTAGGATAGGTGCCTGAGGCATGTAATGGAGTCGGCGCTACGGAACCATCCCTTGCGAGGTGTTGTTCTCCATGTCCGAGACCCTGCCCGGTGCCCTCTCCTTCCCCCAGGACCGCACCTGCCCCTACCACCCGCCGGCCGCCTACCAGCCCCTGCGGGACGCTCGGCCGCTGACCCGGGTCACCCTCTTCGACGGCCGTTCCGTGTGGATGGTCACCGGCCACGCCGAGGCGCGGGCCCTGCTCGCCGACGGGCGGCTGTCCACCGACCGGACCCACGAGGGGTTCCCCCTCCCCAGCGCGCGCTTCAAGGGGATCACCCGGCAGCGGACCGCGCTCCTCGGGGAGGACGACCCCGTGCACAACACCCAGCGCCGGATGCTGATCCCCAGCTTCTCGGTCAAGCGGGCGGCGGCCCTGCGGCCCCGGATCCAGGAGACCGTGGACGGGCTGATCGACGCGATGGTGGCCCGAGGTCCGCGGGCCGAGCTGGTCGGCGCCTTCGCGCTGCCGGTGCCGTCCATGGTGATCTGCGCGCTGCTGGGGGTCCCCTACGAGGACCACGAGTTCTTCGAGGCCCAGTCCCGGCGGCTGCTGCGCGGCCCCGGCCCCGCCGACGTCGAGGACGCCCGGGCGCAGCTGCAGGGCTATCTGCGGGCCCTGATCCTGCGCAAGCGCGCCGAGCCGGGCGAGGGCCTGCTGGACGAGCTGATCGCGACCCGGCTGGAGTCCGGCGAGACCGACGTCGAGGAGCTGGTCTCGCTGGCCGCGATCCTGCTGATCGCCGGGCACGAGACCACCGCCAACATGATCTCCCTGGGCACCTTCACCCTGCTGCGCCACCCTGAGCAGCTGGCGGAGCTGCGGGCCGACCCGTCGCTGCTGTCCGGGGCGGTGGAGGAGCTGATGCGGTTCCTGTCCATCGCGGACGCGATGCTGCGGCTGGCCACCGAGGAGATCGAGGTGGGCGGGGTCACGATCCGGCCGGGCGACGGGGTGGTCTTCTCCACCTCGGTGATCAACCGCGACGAGGCGGTGTTCCAGGAGCCCGACGTGCTCGACTGGCACCGGCGGTCCAACCGCCACCTGGCGTTCGGCTTCGGCATCCACCAGTGCCTGGGCCAGAACCTGGCCCGCGCCGAGATGGAGATCGCGCTCGGCACGCTGTTCGACCGGCTGCCGGGGCTGCGCCTGGCCGCCGATCCGGACACGATCCCGTTCAAGCCCGGGGACACCGTCCAGGGCATGATCGAACTGCCCGTGGCGTGGTGAGCGGCGTGCGGATCTCCGTGGACCGGGACGTCTGCATCGGCGCGGGCCAGTGCGTGCTGGCCGCTCCCGAGGTGTTCACCCAGGACGACGACGGGCTCAGCGAGGTGCTCCCCGGCCGCGAGGACGGCCACGGCAGCGCGATGGTCCGGGAGGCGGCACGCGCCTGCCCGGTCTCGGCGATCACCGTCCGGGAGGAGGCGCGGGACCGGGAGTGACGCCCCGCCGGCCGGACCGGCGGGGGCCGCTGTCACGCGGGGGTCGCGCGGAGTGCGGTCAGAGCGGCCGCACCATCTCCGCCTGGGGCCCCTTGGTCCCCTGGGTGACCTCGTACTCGACCTGGGCGTTCTCGTCGAGCGACCTGTAGCCCTGCGTCTGAATGGCGGAGAAGTGCACGAACACGTCGGGGCCGCCGTTGTCCTGCTGGATGAACCCGAACCCCTTTTCCGCGTTGAACCACTTCACGGTGCCAGTTGCCATCGGTACTGATCCTTACTCGACGTTCCGCTCGGGCCGCCTGCGCGGCCGTCTCGATACTGCCCACCCGTCCCACGGACCACACCCCAGGCGCCGCCAACCGGGGCGTCTTCGACCGTCCGGCCGATACCCCGGGCCGCCGGAAGCCGGGGCCCGGCGGCCCGCTGGTAAAATGGGACCAGACTTCAGGCGCGGGGCGCGTTCGCCCGGTGCGGACGCGTACGACGAGCCGGGGACCGTACCGAGGGGTACGGACCCCGGCTCGTCGCCGTTGCGGACCCCGTCCCCCTCCCCGCTCGGTACTCCTCACGGAAGGTTCTGCATGAAGAACCCGTCAGCTCACGGGCGTTTCGGCATCAAGGCCGCGGCCTCGGCAGGCTCCCGGTCCAA
>NZ_JZWV01000441.1 GCF_000966975.1 Streptomyces katrae
CTCGGCAGGCTCCCGGTCCAAGGGCGGGAGCGGCGCCGGCAAGGCCCCGCGGACCCTGGGCCCGCAGGGGGAGTTCGCCATGCCCCGGACGGCCACCCCGGCCCTGCCCCCGGTGGAGTCGTTCGGTGAACTCGGGCTGCCCGCCGAGCTGGTGGAGACCCTGGCCGCCCAGCAGGTGCGGGACCCCTTCCCGATCCAGGCGGCGACGCTGCCGAACTCCCTCGCCGGGCGCGACATCCTCGGCCGGGGCCGCACCGGCTCCGGGAAGACCCTCGCCTTCGGCCTGGCCCTGCTGGCCCGCACGGCCGGCCGGCAGGCGGACCCGAAGCGGCCGCTCGCGCTGGTCCTCGTGCCGACGCGCGAGCTGGCGCAGCAGGTGACCGAGGCGCTGGCCCCCTACGCGCAGGCGCTGCGGCTGCGCATGGCCACCGTCGTCGGCGGGCTGTCGATCGGCCGCCAGTCCGGGGCGCTGCGCACCGGCGCCGAGGTCGTGGTGGCCACCCCGGGGCGGCTGAGCGACCTGGTCAAGCGGCGTGACGTGCACCTGGAGCGGGTGCGGATCACGGTGCTGGACGAGGCCGACCAGATGTGCGACATGGGGTTCATGCCGCAGGTCACCGAGATCCTGGACCAGGTGCACCACGACGGGCAGCGGATGCTGTTCTCGGCCACCCTGGACCGCAACGTCGACCAGCTGGTGCGGCGCTACCTGAAGGACCCGGTCTCGCACTCCGTGGACCCGCAGTCGGCGTCGGTGGGCACGATGGACCACCACGTGCTGCACATCCACGCGGCGGACAAGGTCTCGGCCGCCACCGAGATCGCCGCGCGCGAGGGCCGGGTGATCATGTTCCTGGACACCAAGCACGGCGTCGACCAGTTCGTGAAGCACCTGCGGGCCATGGGCGTGCGGGCGGAGGGGCTGCACAGCGGGAAGTCCCAGCCGCAGCGCACCAAGACCCTCGGCCAGTTCAAGGACGGCCAGCTCACGGTCCTGGTCGCGACGAACGTGGCCGCGCGGGGCATCCACATCGACGACCTCGACCTGGTGGTCAACGTGGACCCGCCGGCCGACAGCAAGGACTACCTGCACCGGGGCGGGCGCACCGCCCGCGCGGGCGAGTCCGGCAAGGTCGTCACCCTGGTCACCCCCAACCAGCGGCGCGACATGGTCCGGCTGATGGCCGACGCGAAGATCCGGCCCACCATCACCCAGGTGCGCTCCGGCGAGGCGGCGCTGAGCCGGATCACCGGCGCCCGCAAGCCCTCCGGGGTTCCGCTGTCCGGGGCCCTGCCGACCGACGCCAAGGGCCGGCCGAGCGGTACGGAGCTGGGCTTCCGCGGCCTCGGCACCCGGCCGGGCCGGACCGGCCGGGGCAAGGAGTCCCGTAAGACGATCGAGGCCCGCCAGGCCGCCGAGGCCCGCCGCGCGGCCCGGGTCCGCAAGGGGCTCTGACCGTACGCCCGGGGTGTCCGGCCCTGACCTGCCGGACACCCCGGAGACTCAGCCCCTGCGGCGCCGGGCCGTGACGATCGCCCGGGTGAGCACCGGCGGGAGCACGTCCTTGGCC
>NZ_JZWV01000442.1 GCF_000966975.1 Streptomyces katrae
GTGCAGCAGCGCGGGGGCGGGCGGGGCGGCCACTCCGTGGTCGCCGATGCGCACCAGCGGGCGTCCGCAGACCGTGTCCACGCCGTGCCACAGGTCGGTGCGGCCCTCCAGCCAGCCGAGCAGCGCCTTCTGGTGGGGCTCGGGGTCGTCCCAGGTCGCGTAGAGCTTCGAGGCGGACACGGCGATCACGCGCAGCCCGCCGACGGCCACCGCCTCCCACACCGCGGCCGCGACTCCGGGGCAGTGCTCGGAGCGGTAGTCGTCGAAGACCACGACGGCGCCGGGGGCGGCCACGGCCTTCGAGGAGGCGATGTCCGTGACCACGTGCTCGTGCAGGTGGGAGGCGTCGATGTGGACGAACCGGCAGCTGCCGTGGCGGACCCGGTCGGGCACGACGGAGGTCGGCGCCTGTATGACGGTCGGCAACTCCTCGTGGAACGCGAGGTAGTTGGCCTCGAACCCGCGGCGGGTCAGGGTGGGGTAGGACTCCCGGACCTCTTCGAGGTTGTCTCCGTCGGGCGCGGGCGAGTCGAAGAGGTCTACGACGGTGAACTCCTCGCCCTCCCTCAGGTAGGCGGCGAGGAAGATCGCGCTCTTGCCCATGAACGCGCCCAGTTCGAGGAGGTCGCCCTTCGCGTCCGCGGTGTCGTTCTGGCGGGCCAGGAACCAGTCGAAGAGCACCTGGTCATACGCCGAGAACCAGCCCTTGACCTCGTCGAACGACCGGGGTGCGGGCGGGGCGGGCTCGACGTCGGGGGTGCTGACGGGAGCCTGTGAAACGTGCGACACGGAGAGTCATCCTCCAGCGGAATGGCATCGGTTCAACGCTGATACCCGGCCGGGTAAGCCGACCTTAAACCCCAGAACAGCCGAATGGCGAGAACTCCGGGGGATTGATCATTCCGTTCAGAGGGTGGCGCGCCGGTGCAGCCTGCGGGCCGCCGCGTTGCGTACGGGGCGGGTCCGGGCGGAGGCGGCCAGCAGGACCAGCGCCTCGTCGGGGGCGGGCGACCGGACGGCGGTGCGCTGGCACCAGTCGGAGGCGGAGGCGAGTTCGGCCGCGGACCAACTCCCGCCGCCCGCTATGGCCTTGAGCAGAGTCCACTCGCGCAGCCGGCGGGCCGGGAAGGCGTGCCCTTCGAGTACGGAGTGCAGGGCGCGGGCCCAGTCGCCGAACGCGGCGTCCGGCAGGAGCCGCACGGCCCGGCGGTCGAGGTGGGTGACGACGGCGCTCTGCGCCATCACCGGGTCGGAGTCCCGCAGGACGGCGGCCACCTCCCCGGCCTCGACCGCCGCACCGACCGCACCGGCGGCGGCGAGGCGGTCGAGGTGGCGGGTGTAGCGCCAGCGGTCGGGGGCGCCGTGTCCCGGGGCGGGCTGCTGTCGTCCGGCCCGGCCCTCCTCCGGCGCCGGGCGCGCGGGCGGCGCCTCCCGGGTGCCCCCCGGCATCCCGTCCGTCTGTATCTCGCTCGTCCCCATGCCCCCATTCCACACGACCGGCCCGGCCGCCGTGGCCCCGGGGGCCGTCCCGGCGCCCCGACGGCGATCCGGGGGCAGCCCGGTCCGTCACCGCCGCGGGCAGCTCGTTCACCAGCGCAGGCCCTGCTCGGGGAGCTCGGTGGGCGGGGTGCGGAGCGGGACGGGCAGGCCGAGCCGGGTGCGGGCCGCGTGCACCGCCGCGACCTCCTGCCGGCCGGCCGGGCCCCAGTCGCTGAGCTCCCGCACCTGTTCCGGGGTGGCGAGCAGCCGGGCGTACGCCGGGTCCCCGGCCGGGGCGAGCCCGGTGAGGCGGGCCGCGGTACGGGCCAGCGCGGTCCGGTCGGCGTAGCGGTAGCCGAGCGGCAGGGCCCCGACGGCCGGCTCCGCCTTGGGGGCGGGGAGGTGGGCGGCGCCGGTGGCGCGGGCGACGAGCAGCAGGACCCGGCCGTCGGGGGCGAAGAGCCAGCCGGAGTGGCCGCGTACGGGCAGCCGGGCGGGGACGGGGCCGGGGTGCCAGGTGCCGTGCTGCGGGACGCGGCGGGTGCGCAGGACCCCGAGCCGGTCGAGGGCGGTGGGGACGGTGGGGCGGCCGTCCTCCAGCAGGGCGGGGCCGGAGCCGTTGATCCGGGCCCGCAGGGCGGCCAGGGCGCGGCGGGCGTCACCCGGCTCCATCAGGGCGGTCAGGTCGGCGGGCTCGGCGAACTCGATGCCGGTGATCTCCTGGGCGGGCAGGCGGATGGACTCGATCCGGTCGGGGGCCCAGGTGCCGCCGTCGTACACGTGCAGGATCTCGCCGGGGAAGCGCATCTCGGCCGGGAAGCCCGGGGTGTCGGCCGGGATCCAGTCCACGGCGAGCCCGCACGGGTAGTGGCCGTCGACCCCGAGCTCCTCGCGCACCTCCCGGGCGGCGGCCGCAGCGGGCGCCTCGCCGGCGTCCACCGCTCCGCCCGGCAGCAGCCGGTCGGGGCGGTAGTCGACGCTCTGGACGAGGACCCGCCCGTCGGTGTCGGTGACGAGGACGACCGCTCCGGTCCAGAGGGCGGCGCGGGAGGCCCCGTACTCCGCCGGGGTCATCCAGGTGCCCTTGCGTCCGGGGTCGTCGGTCAGCTGGGGCATGGGCACTCCGTTCACCGTGGGCGGGTCCGCCGCCTGTGCAACAGCGGGTGCGACCGTCGGGTTACGGCGGGCGGCGGGTGGTCGGGACCGGCCCCGCTTTGCCATCCGCATACCTTCCTCGCCTCCTTATTGCCCGATTATGTCGATCTTGATACGGTCCGTGGTGCGGGCTGGCGGTGTGAAAGTCGCTGGTCCGACCACGTATGCGGCCCCGCACTCACCCGTCCGTGTGAGCGGGGGCGCCGGGCGGTGCTCCGGTACGGCAGGGTGGACGGATGCCGTCGCGCCTCTCCCTCCCGCTCTGGATCCCCGCCCTCGTGCTGGCCGCCGGGTGCGTGACCGTACGGCCGCCGGCACCCGCCGAGGC
>NZ_JZWV01000443.1 GCF_000966975.1 Streptomyces katrae
CCCGCAGGGCTACCACCAGGCCGACCCCCCGGCGCCCGCCGGGGGCCCCGGTGAGGGCCGGCCGCAGCCCGCGGGCGGGGCCCCGGAGGGGGACCCGTCCGAGGCCACCGCCGTCCTGCCCGTCGTCCCCGGCGCCCGCGCCGCCGAAGCCCGTACGCCCCACCCCCCGGCTGCCACGGCCCCCGCACCCGCCGGGGGCTGGGGCGCCGCCCCCGGTCAGGGCGGCGGCGGCCCCCGTAGCGGGCTCGACGCCGAGCGGGCCCGCCAGACGCGGATGGCCGTCGTCGGCGCCGTCACCGAGCGCTGGGCCCCCGAACAGGCCGGCCCCGTCCACGGCGGTCCCTGGCAGCTGGCCGCCCCCGTAGGCCCCGCCACCGACCTGTGGGCCCTCGGCGCCCTGCTGTACCGGGCCGTCCAGGGACACGCCCCGTACCCGGAGGAGAGCGTCGCGGAGCTCGTGGACATGGTCTGCGCCGAGCCCCCCGCCTTCGCCGAGGAGTGCGGCCCGCTGCGCCCCGTCGTGGAGTCCCTGCTGCGCCAGGACCCCACCGAGCGCCCCGACTTCGAGGAGCTGCGCGGCTGGCTGCGCTCGCTGGTCCGCTCCGCCCCCGAGCCCGACGGGGACTTCGTGTTCCCGCTGCCCGAGCCGGACCCCGCCCGCCTGCCCGAGGTGCGCCGCCGGGGGGACCTGCACGGCCGCCACCGCAACCCCGACGCCCCCCGCAAGCCGCGCTCCCTCGGCCGGACCCTGCTGGTCGGGGTCCTGGCGCTGCTCGTGGGCGGGGTGGCGTACGCGATGCTGTTCCTGCCGGGCGCCGACGGCCAGGACACCGGCCGGGCCCAGCAGCCCACGGCCGCCCAGAGCCCGGCGCCCCCCTCCCAGGCGCCGAAGACGCAGAAGCCCCCGCAGCAGTCGGCGCCCCCGGCCGCGCAGCCCTCCGGCACTCAGCCCTCCGGAGCGCAGCCGCCCGCCCAGCAGGCACCCGAGGGCTACACCCTCCAGCAGGACCCCGCGCACTTCACGATCGCCGTCCCCAACGGCTGGGAGCGCCAGTCCATCAACGAGGCCGGCCAGGTCCGCTACACCCAGGGCCAGTTCACCCTGATCGTGGTCCCGGGCCGGGACCGGGTCGAGGGCGGCTCCCCGGACCCGATGGGGTACCAGAAGGACAAGGAGGCGGAGCTGGCCCCGTACCGCAACTCCACCTGGGCCTCCGGGGGCGACGTGAAGTCGACCAGGGTGGGCCAGCAGCTGCGCGTGACCGGCCGCTACACCTGGATCGACGCGGCGGGCCGCTCCCTGTTCGCCCGCAACTTCGTCGTCGCGCTCGGCGGCGGCTACCACGTGGTCATGGTCACGGGTCCGGAGGACAACCAGGACAAGGTCACGGACGTCTTCGACAAGGCCACGGCCAGTTACCAGGCCGGAGGCTGACGGCCGATCAGTACGGCGATTGCGTCACAGTGCTGCCTCACGGGCCCCGCCCGGTACCGGCACCGCCCGCAGCCTCCGTAATCTGGCCCGGAGTGCACAGAGCGGCGGGGATTCGTGGAACAGCAGACAGGCGCGGGCGCGGTGCTCGCGGGCCGGTACCGGCTCGTGGAACCCATCGGCAGCGGGGGCATGGGCAAGGTCTGGCGCGCCCATGACCAGCTGCTGCACAGGACGGTCGCGGTCAAGGAACTGACGGCGGCCCTGTACGTCTCCCAGGCCGACCGGGAGGTCCTGTACGCCCGGACGCAGAAGGAGGCCCGGGCGGCGGCCCGGATCCAGCATCCCGCGGTCGTCACCGTGCACGACGTCCTGGAGCACGACGACCGGCCGTGGATCGTCATGGAGTACATCGACGGCCCCTCCCTCGCGGAGGCCGCCAAGGCGGCGGGGCGGATCGAGCCCCGGGAGGCGGCGCGGATCGGTCTGCACGTGCTGGGCGCGCTGCGCGCCGCGCACGCCGTCGGCGTGATGCACCGGGACGTGAAGCCGGGCAACGTACTGCTGGCCAAGGACGGCCGGGTGCTCCTCACCGACTTCGGGATCGCGGCGATCGAGGGCGACTCCTCCATCACCCGCACGGGTGAACTCGTCGGCTCCATCGACTACCTGGCCCCGGAGCGGGTCACCGGCGGCGCCCCCGACCCGTCCTCGGACCTGTGGTCGCTGGGCGCGACCCTGTACACGGCCGTCGAGGCCCGCTCGCCGTTCCGCCGGACCTCGCCGATCTCCAGCCTCCAGGCCGTGGTCAACGACGAGCCGCCCGTCCCGCGCCAGTCCGGCCCCCTCGGCCCGGTCATCACCGCGCTGCTGCGCAAGGACCCGGCCGAGCGCCCCTCGGCGGGCGAGGCCGAGCGGATGCTGATCGAGGCGATGGAGGGCCGGGAGCCCAAGGCGGCCCACGCGTACGTGCCCACCCGCGCGGTGACCGCCGAGGAGCGGGCCCCCGCCCGGGAGGCCGAGCCCCCGGCTCCGGAGCCCGCCCCCGCGCCGGCGACGGCCACCGCCCCCACCGAGCGGCCCTCGGCACTCGCAGGACGCACGCCGGGCCGGCTGCGGCGGATCGCGGTGGTGGCCCTCGTCGCGGCGCTGCTCGGCGGCGGCGGGGTCTTCGGCGTGCTGAAGCTGACCGGCGGGGACGCCTCGGACAACGCCGGCCCGGACGACAAGAACGTCTCCGCCCCCGACGGGCAGGACGACGGCGCCGACGCCCCGCCGAACGGCTACACCGAGGTCACCGACCCGGCGGGGTTCACCCTGTTCGTCCCGGAGGGCTGGACCCGCCAGATGGACGGCAACCAGATCGACTACACCGGGGACAACGGCAAGCACTACATCCGGATCGCCGCCGACCCCACCCCGGACTACCCGACCCCCTACGCGCACCTGCTCGACCTGGAGAAGCAGGTGGCGAAGCGGACGGACTACAAGCGGCAGAAGCTCAACCCGAACACCTTCCGGGACACCACCCAGGCCGTGCTGTGGGACTTCACGTGGACCGAGAAGGGGGTGCACGCCGGACCGCGCCGGGCCATCGAGCAGATGTACGTCGACAAGAACGGCACCGAGTACGCGATCTACATGACGGGCCCCGCCGAGGACTGGGCGACGACCCGCCGGCAGTTCGACACCGTCCTCAGCGGCTGGGAACCGGCACCGAAGAAGGGCTGACCGGCCACCGTGCCAGCGATTACTGGCACACTTGGCAAAAACCGGTTACCCACGGGTACCCAAAGCCTCCCTGGCGGAATACGCTCACCGCCATGACGGACTCGAAGGCTGCTGCCGCCCCCCTCCGCTCCGCACCCCGGCCCACCAACCCGGTCGCCCCGGCCCCGGCGGGCGCCCGTACCGCCGCCGATGTGGTGACCCCCGCCCTGATCACCCGGCTGACCCGCGGAGTCACCGGCTCCGGCAGCACCGCCAACCACACCCCCTTCACCGGGGCCAAGCTGGCGGACCTTCCCGAGGCCACCCCCGAGGACGTCGCGGAGGCCTTCGCCAAGGCCCGTGCCGCCCAGCCCGCCTGGGCCGCCCTCCCCGTACGGCAGCGCGCCGCCGTCCTGCTGCGCTTCCACGACCTGGTCCTCGCCCGCCAGTCCGAGGTCCTCGACCTCATCCAGCTGGAGACCGGCAAGGCCCGCCTGCACGCCCACGAAGAGGTCCAGGCCGTCGCCGTCTCCGCCCGGCACTACGGCCGCAAGGCCCCCGCCTACCTGCGCCCCAAGGGCCACACCGGCGCCATGCCCACCCTGACCAAGGTCACCGAGCTGCGCCAGCCGCGCGGGGTCGTCGGCCAGATCGCCCCCTGGAACTACCCCCTCGAACTCTCCGTGGGCGACGCCCTGCCCGCCTTCGTCTCGGGCAACGCCGTCGTCATGAAGCCCGACACCGAGACGGCGCTGACCGCCCTGTGGGCCCGCGACCTGCTCATCGAGGCCGGGCTGCCCGCCGAGGTCTTCCAGGTCGTCCTCGGCGAGGGCCCCGTCGTCGGCCCCGAGGTGGTCCGGCACGCCGACTACGTCTCCTTCACCGGCTCCACCCGCACCGGCCGCGAGGTAGCCCAGGGCGCCGCCGCCCGCCTCGTCGGGGTCTCCCTCGAACTCGGCGGCAAGAACCCCATGCTCGTCCTGCACGACGCCGACGTGGAGAAGGCCGCCGCCGGAGCCGTCCGCGCCTGCTTCTCCTCCGCCGGACAGCTGTGCATCTCCATCGAGCGGCTCTACGTCCACGACTCCATAGCCGACGCCTTCCTGGAGCGCTTCGCCGCCCGCACCAAGGCCATGCGGCTCGGCAACTCCCTCGCCTACGGCGCCGACATGGGCTCCCTCGTCGGCGAACGGCAGCTGGAGAACGTACAGCGGCACGTGGACGAGGCCGTCGCCAAGGGCGCCACCCTCGTCGCCGGAGGCGTGGCCCGCCCCGACATCGGCCCCCTCTTCTACGAGCCCACCATCCTCGACGGGGTCGAGGCCCCCATGGCGGTCTGCGCCGAGGAGACCTTCGGCCCGGTCGTCTCCGTCTACCGCTTCACCGACGAGGACGAGGCCATCGCCCAGGCCAACGCCACCGCCTACGGCCTCAACTCCAGCGTCTGGACCAAGGACGCCCGCCGCGGCCACGCCGTCGCCGCCCGCCTGCGCACCGGCACCGTCAACATCAACGACGGCTACGCCCCCGCCTACGGCAGCGCCCAGGCACCCATGGGCGGCATGAAGGACTCCGGGCTCGGCCGTCGGCACGGCTCCGAGGGCATCCTCAAGTACACCGAGGCCCAGACCGTCGCCCACCAGCGGCTGCTGCCGATGGCGCCCTCGCTCGGCATGGACGACGCGAAGTACGCCGAGCTCATGACCCGCAGCCTCAAGCTCCTCAAGACCCTCCGCTTCCGCTAGCCCGGAGCGGCCACAGCAGTCACCCCAGCACCCCAGGGCAACAGGCACGAACCGACCGCCGGGAGGCACCGCGCAGTGTCGTACGACCACGCATACGACTACGACGTCATCGTCATCGGATCGGGCTTCGGAGGGTCGGTCTCGGCACTGCGGCTCACCGAGAAGGGCTACCGGGTCGGCGTCCTGGAGGCAGGGCGCCGCTTCGACCGCGAGGACCTGCCCCGCAACAGCTGGGACCTGCGCAACTACCTGTGGGCGCCCGCCCTCGGGCTGTACGGGATCCAGCGCATCCACCTGCTCGGCAACGTGATGGTGCTCGCGGGCGCCGGCGTGGGCGGCGGCTCCCTCAACTACGCCAACACCCTCTACGTGCCGCCCGCGGCCTTCTTCCAGGACCGCCAGTGGGCCTCCATCACCGACTGGCGCGAGGAACTCGCCCCGTACTACGAGCAGGCCAAGCGGATGCTCGGCGTACGGCTCAACCCGACGATGACCCCCGCCGACGTCCACCTCAAGGCGGCCGCCGAGAAGATGGGCGTGGGCGACACCTTCCACATGGCGCCCGTGGGCGTCTTCTTCGGCGACGGCGAGGACGCCGGGGGCGGGCGGAGGGCCCGCCCCGGCCAGGAGGTCCCCGACCCCTACTTCGGCGGCGCCGGGCCCTCCCGCAAGGCCTGCACCGAATGCGGCGAGTGCATGACCGGCTGCCGGCACGGCGCGAAGAACACCCTGAACGAGAACTACCTCCACCTGGCCGAGCGCGCGGGCGCCGTCATCCACCCCATGACCACCGTCACCGCCCTCGCCGAGCACCCCGACGGCGGCTACCGCGTCCGCACCGTCCCCACCGACCACCGCCGCTCCGGCCGCGCCAAGGTGCTGCGCGCCCGGTACGTGGTCGTCGCGGCGGGCACGTACGGCACCCAGACCCTGCTGCACACCATGAAGGACCGCGGCGAACTGCCCCGCCTCTCCGACCGCCTCGGCGAGCTGACCCGCACCAACTCCGAGGGCCTGGTCGGCGCCCAGACCGACGACCGCCGCTACCGCAGGCGCCACCCCGGCGAGCCCCGGGCGGACTTCACCCGGGGCGTGGCCATCACCTCGTCCGTGCACCCCGACGCCGACACCCACATCGAGCCCGTCCGCTACGGCAAGGGCTCCAACGCCATGGGGTTCCTGACGGTCCTCCAGGTACCCCACAGCGCCCACCGGGTACGGGCCTGGTTCGCCCGCACCGCCCGCCACCCCGTGCAGCTGGCGCGCTCCCTGTCCAACCGGCGCTGGTCGGAGCGGACCATCATCGGCCTGGTCATGCAGTCGCTGGACAACTCCCTGACGACCTACCGCAAACCGGGCGGCCTCGGCAAGGGCCTGCTGACGGCCCGCCAGGGCCACGGCACCCCCAACCCCGTGCAGATCGCCGAGGCCACCCGGGCCGCGACCCTGCTGGCCGAGGAGATCAACGGTTTCCCCGGCAGCAACGTCGGCGAGCTGATGGGCACCCCGCTGACCGCCCACTTCCTCGGCGGCTGCCCCATCGGCGCCACTCCCGAGGAGGGCGTGGTCGACCCGTACCACCGGCTGTACGGCCACCCGGGCATCTCGGTCGTCGACGGTTCGGCGGTCTCCGCCAACCTCGGGGTCAACCCGTCCCTGACCATCACGGCCCAGGCCGAACGGGCGATGTCGTACTGGCCGAACAACGGGGAGGCGGACCCGCGGCCCGCGCAGGGGGAGGCGTACCGACGTCTCGCGGCGGTGGAACCGGTCCGTCCGGCGGTCCCTGAGGAGGCCTTCGGCGCGCTGCGGCTGCCCTTCCTCGCCGTCCCGGAAATTCCCCCGAGACAACCGGAAGCGAAAGGCTGAGCTCCGCGAACGACCGCGGCGGGTACCGCGCTCCCCCTCCGAGCGCGGTACCCGCCGCAGTACAGGAGTGGACAGGCGGTCGCCGGAAAAGGTTGTACCGGAATGCTTTGGGTGAAGCTGTGGTGTCGGTCACATGGCGTGCGGTGCAACCGAGGTACCCGTCCGGCGGTCACACCGGACATGAGACAGCGCATCTCCCTGCTGGCCGCATGCGGCCTGGTGGCCGCGGGACTCGTCACCGTCCCGGCCGCCGCGGCCCACGCCGCGGAACCCGTCTTCCGGCTGGTCGGCACGCCCGTCGGCCTCTCCCTCCCGCCCGCCCCCGCTACCGGCTCCCCGACGCCGGTGGCGCTGAACTACCGGCTGGAGGGAACGGCCGGGGCCACCTCCTTCGACGGGGAGTTCACCCTGACCGTCGACCTCTCCATGCTGAACGGCGTGGCGACCGTCCAGGAGAGCCCGCGCGCGGCGGTCAAGAAGTGCGCCCCCGCCGGCGCCACGCTCGTCTGCAAGCAGCAGGGCCTGCACCCGGGCGTCCCGGCCGGCGTGGACCTGGAGGTCACCCCCGGGAAGAAGGCCGGCGTCGGCGTGGTCAGGGTGACTGGCACGGCCGCCGGCGCCACCGTCGAGTCCGGCTCCACCGGCATCAAGGTCGGCGCACCCGACCTCGTCATGGGCGAGATGCGGCTCAAGAAGGACCTGAAGCCGGGCGAGACCCAGCCCCTGCCGCTCACGTTCAGCAACCAGGGCAACGAGCCGGCCAAGGGCATCGTCCTGGAGCTGGAGGCCAGCCGCGGCCTGGAGCTCCCGGAGCGGTACGACAACTGCACCTACCGCACCACCCGCACCTCGACCACCGCCGTCTGCACCGTCGAGGGCGACTTCGACCCCAAGGCGTCCTACGAGCTGGCCGGCGACAGCCCGCTCCACCTCACGGCCGGGGCGAACGCCCTGAACGAGCGGTTCGGCTACGCCGTCTACCCGGCGCCCGCCCCGCAGAAGGCCCAGGCGGACGCCGCCAAGCCCGGCACGGACCAGTCGCAGGCAGGCGGACCGGCGGACCGGGCGGTGCGCAAGCTGACCGCCCGCAAGGCCGCCCCGGTCGCACCCGTCGCCGAGCACGGCCCGGACCTCAACCCGGCCGACAACAAGCGCGAGGCCGTCCTCACCGTGGCGAACACCGCGGACTTCGAGGCCCTGCCCCTGACGGTCAAGGGCGCCGCGGGCACCACCGCCAAGGCCGTCGTCGCCATCCGCAACAACGGCCCGGCCTGGATCGCCGATCAGGGCGGCGCCCCCGCGGCCGTCGTCGACGTGGAGCTCCCCGCGGGCCTCAAGGCCGTCACGGCGCCCGCCGCCTGCCGCGCCGTCGGCGACGCCCACTACCGCTGCGCCACCACGCCCTCCGTGCTGGAGAGCGAGAACGCCGAGTTCCCCTTCGAGCTGAAGATCGAGAAGGCGGTCAAGGACGCCAAGGGCGCCATCCGGGTCGGCGCGGCCGGCCCGAAGGGCGAGCCCCAGCGGCACTCCTTCGACCCGAACCTGGCCAACAACCTCGCCGCCTTCACGGCGAACCCGACGGCCACCGGCCCCAGCCCCAGCCCGTCCGCCGGCACCGCCTCGCCCAGCGCCTCCACGAGCGCCTCGGCCTCCCCGGGCACCTCGGCGAGCGCCGGCAGCACCGCCAACGGCGGCAGGAGCGGCGG
>NZ_JZWV01000444.1 GCF_000966975.1 Streptomyces katrae
GGCCTCCACCGGCAGCCAGGCCGGCCTCCTCGGCCTCGGCGCGGCCGCGCTGCTCGCCGTCGGCGGCGCGCTGTTCCTCTCGGCCCGCCGCCGCAAGGGCGGGCACGCGTGACGGCGTGACCTCGCGAGGGCGGCCACGCGCAACGGCGTGACCGTCGCGGCACAGCCGAACGGCCGGCCCGGGGCGTCCCCCGGGCTGGCCGTTCCTCTGGGGTGACCGGGCTGCTGTCCCCTGCCGTCCGGTCACGCGCGGAAGCGGGGTCCCACGACGTACGCCGTCGGGCGTCACGTCTCACCGCTCCCGCGGAGCCACGCGTGGTGGTGCGGTCCCGCGCCTGGCCGGCGCGGACACCCCCCTCAACGAAGACCCCCGGGGCCGGTCACGGCCCGGACGGGTGACGAACACCCGGCCGCGCGGTCAGACGCGGCCCCGGCACAGCTCCAGCAGGGTCATCGCGAGGGCGGTGCCGGGCTTGCCGAGGGCGTCGCTGAAGTGCGACAGCACCTCCATCTCCCGCGAGAGGTGCACGCGCCTTCCGCCCGCGCCGATCCGGGCCTCCTGGATGACGGCCGAGACGGCCATCCGCTCCTGGATCAGCCCGATGATCCGGTCGTCGAGGGCGTCGATCCGCTCACGGCAGTCGGCGATCAGCTGCTCGGGGGTGGCGGCGGTGGTGGTGAGGGTGGCGTTCACGGTGTGTCTCCTGTGGTCGTGGCCGACAGGAACGGAAACGCGGAGCGCCCCGGTCCTGTCGGACCGGGGCGCTCTGGGAAGTCAGCGGCTCAAGCGAGCATCACGCGGACCCATGGCGACCGGACCGGCCGGTGCCATAGGTAAAGAGGAAGCTCAGCTGCTTGCGCATGGTGTGGATTATGGACCCCCGACCGCCTCCCGGCCAACCGGGCCCGGATGCTGAGACGCGCCCCGGGCGTGACGTGGGCCTCGGATGGTGCGACAAAGAGGCGGCCGGCGCCACCGGTAGAATCGACAAAACAGCCCCCTCTTCCGCCGGAAGGCCGTCCCGTGCCAGAAGCACCCTCCGCCGCCCACGACAGCGCCCCGGACACGGTCCTCGTCGTCGACTTCGGCGCGCAGTACGCCCAGCTCATCGCCCGCCGTGTCCGTGAGGCCCGCGTCTACAGCGAGATCGTGCCCAGCACGATGCCCGTGGCCGAGATGCTCGCCAAGGACCCGAAGGCGGTCATCCTCTCCGGCGGCCCGTCCTCCGTGTACGAGGAGGGCGCCCCGCGCCTGGACGACGCCCGTGCCCTGTTCGAGTCCGGCGTCCCCGTCTTCGGCATGTGCTACGGCTTCCAGCTGATGGCGACCACCCTCGGCGGCACCGTCGACAACACCGGAGCCCGCGAGTACGGCCGCACCCCGCTGTCCGTCTCCAAGCCCGGCTCGACCCTGTTCGAGGGCACCCCCGAGCACCAGTCGGTGTGGATGTCCCACGGCGACGCCTGCTCCGCCGCCCCCGAGGGCTTCACCGTCACCGCGTCGACGAACGTCGTCCCGGTCGCGGCCTTCGAGAACGACGAGAAGAAGCTGTACGGCGTGCAGTACCACCCCGAGGTGATGCACTCCACGCACGGCCAGCAGGTCCTGGAGCACTTCCTGTACCGGGGCGCGGGCCTGCAGCCCACCTGGACCACCGGCAACATCGTCGAGGAGCAGATCGCGGCCATCCGCGAGCAGGTCGGCGACAAGCGCGCCATCTGCGGCCTCTCCGGCGGCGTGGACTCCGCGGTCGCCGCGGCCCTCGTCCAGAAGGCCATCGGCTCCCAGCTGACCTGCGTGTACGTCGACCACGGCCTGATGCGCAAGGGTGAGACCGAGCAGGTCGAGAAGGACTTCGTCGCGGCCACCGGCGTCCAGCTGAAGGTCGTCGACGCGCAGGAACGCTTCCTGAACGCGCTGGCCGGCGTCTCCGACCCGGAGACCAAGCGCAAGATCATCGGCCGTGAGTTCATCCGCGTCTTCGAGCAGGCCCAGCTGGAGATCCTCCAGGAGGAGGGCCCGGCGGTCTCCTTCCTGGTCCAGGGCACCCTGTACCCGGACGTCGTCGAGTCCGGCGGCGGCACCGGCACGGCCAACATCAAGTCCCACCACAACGTGGGCGGCCTCCCCGACGACATCGAGTTCGAGCTCGTCGAGCCGCTGCGCCAGCTGTTCAAGGACGAGGTCCGGATGGTCGGCCAGGAGCTCGGCCTCCCCGAGGAGATCGTCCAGCGCCAGCCGTTCCCCGGCCCGGGCCTGGGCATCCGCATCGTCGGCGAGGTCACCAAGGAGCGCCTGGACCTGCTGCGCGAGGCCGACGCCATCGCCCGCCACGAGCTGACCGCCGCCGGCCTGGACCGGGAGATCTGGCAGTGCCCGGTCGTCCTGCTCGCCGACGTCCGCAGCGTGGGCGTCCAGGGTGACGGCCGCACCTACGGCCACCCGATCGTGCTGCGTCCGGTCTCGTCCGAGGACGCCATGACGGCCGACTGGACCCGGATGCCGTACGAGGTGCTGGCCCGGATCTCGACCCGCATCACCAACGAGGTCAAGGACGTCAACCGCGTGGTCCTGGACTGCACGAGCAAGCCCCCGGGCACCATCGAGTGGGAGTAGTCTCCCGCGACCGCCGCGCCTGAAGCGAAGCCGCCGTTCCCCCGGGGACGGCGGCTTCGCCGTTCCTATGGCCAGTTGCGGGCCCGGCCGGTACCTTGCGCCGCGACCAGGAGGAGGGGACACCATGCCGGAGCAGCCCGTACCCGAGCCCGTGCCCGTGCACCGGCTGGCGTTCGAGATGCCGCCGGTGCACGCGGACCCGGCCCGGGAGCGCGCGTACCGCAAGGAGCGCCTCGCGGGGGCGCTGCGGCTGCTCGGGCGGCTCGGGTACGAGGACGGGGTCGCGGGGCACGTCAGCGCCCGGGACCCCGAGTTCGAGGACTGCTACTGGGTCAACCCCTTCGGCCGGGCCTTCGCCGGGCTGGGCCCCGAGGACCTGCTGCTGGTCGACGGGGACGGGCGGGTGGTCCGGGGCGGGCGGCGGGTGAACCAGCTGGCGTTCGCCGTGCACGCGGCCGTGCACCGGGCGCGGCCCGCGGTGGTGGCCGTGGTCCGCACGCAGGCCCCGTACGGCAGGGCGCTGGCCTGCCTGGGCGAGCTGCTGGCCCCGGTCAGCCAGGAGGCCTGCGCCTTCTACGAGGACCACGCGCTCCTTGACGAGTACGCGGGGGCGGAGGACCCGGCGCGGGTCGCGCGGGCGCTCGGCCCGTACAAGGCACTCGTCCTGCGCAACCGGGGGCTGCTGACGGTCGGCGGGTCGGTGGACGCGGCGGTGTGGTGGTTC
>NZ_JZWV01000445.1 GCF_000966975.1 Streptomyces katrae
GCGGTGTGGTGGTTCGTCGCGGCGGAGCGGGCGGCGCAGGTGCAGCTGATCGCGCGGGCGGCGGGGAAGCCGGTGCTCATCGACCACCGGAGCGCGGTCGCCACGCGGGAGCGGTTCGGGAACGATCTCGCCGCCTGGGCGAGCTACCAGCCGTTGTGGCAGACGGTGGCGCGAGGTGGCGAATCGGTGGCGTCAACATCATGAACCGTTAATCACCTGCTCTGACATCGTGCGCAATCCGGAGCACTGCCGCAGTGGTGCACAATTCGCTGGCATTGCACCGTAGTTCAGAGAGGCGGCACGCACGTGGCTGTCCAAGAGATGTCCCGGAGTACCCATACCGCCGTCTGCGCCTGCGACGACTGCGCGCGGGAGGGGCACCGCCGCGCGGTCGCCGCGTTCCTGGAGAAGCGCGACGAGTTCGCCGCCGGGCAGGGGGTACCGCCCGCCGTGGCCCATTCCCTCGGCGCCTCCCGGCAGTGGGTCTCCGACGAACTGGCCCTGTCCGCCCGCACGGTCGCCGAACGGGGACGGGAGGCCGGGAACTCCTGGCTGTACCTGTTCTCCCGGCGGGCCGTCCTCGCCCTGTGGATCGCCGCCGGGGTGCTGCTGCTGGTGCAGGTCGGCACCGCGCTCGGCACCGGCTGGTCCACCGCCCGTACCGCCGGGCTGCTGGCCGCGCTGGTCCTGGCCGGGCTGCTGACCGTCGCGGCCCGTGCGCAGTCGCTGCGCGGCGGGCTGCTGGCCCCGCTGGTCGGGGAGGACAACCGGCTGTCCACCTCGAAGGCGGTGCCGAGCGCCTGGGTGGTGCTGACGGCGTTCGCGGCGCTGCTGCCCGCGCTGCGGCTGGCCGCCTCCTCGCCCGGGCCGGAGCGGGACGCCCTGTACCAGGGGTTCGCCCTGGGGCGCGCGCTGCCGCTGCTGGCGGTGGTCGCGCTGACGTCCGGGGTGGCGGTGCTGGTGCGCCGGGTGGTTTCCGTACGGATCATGGGGCAGCGGCTGCAGAAGCTGCCCGCGGACCGGCCGCGCGGGGTGGACCTGCTGACCGACGACGACGGCCGGGGGAGCTTCCCCGACGCGCAGTACGTCCTCGTCTCCACGGTGGTGCTCGCCTACGCGGCGGTGACGCTGGCCCGGTTCCCCGACCGGCTGCCGCAGCTGCCGTGGGCGCTGGCCCTGCTGGTGGCCCTGTCGGCGGCGGTGTACCTGGCGGCGAAGTACGCGGAGGGGAGCCGTCCCCTGGTGCTGTCGGTGGTCCGCAGGCGCGAGCCGGGGGACATCGACGCGGCGGTCCGCCCCGGCGACGACATCGAGATCCGCGGCGTGGGCTTCGTGCCGCCGGGGGCGCACACGCCGGAGATGCTGGCCCGGCTGGTGGTGCGGGTCGGCGCGGTCCACGTGCACGTCCCGCTGGTGCCGGTGGCGGGCGGGTTCGTGAACCCCTCGGACACGGTGCTCACCGTGCCGTGGTGCTCACCGTGCCGGTGCCCGCGGAGGTGGAGCCGGGCCGGGTCGACGTCCAGGTGGTGACCGCCGCGGGGGTGGAATCCAACCGCTGCATCATCGACGTGGCGGAATGAAGCGGGTAGACATGGCTGCGTGACCCGAACTGACGTCCCCTCCGGTGTGCGGTCCACACCGTGGAGAGAACTCGCCTCCCGCCATGCCCTCCTCCCGCTGCGGATCTTCCTCGGCGTGACCTTCGTCTACGCGGGCCTCGACAAACTGACCACCCCGGGCTTCCTCTCCGCCAGTGGCGCCGGCTCGATCGGCGAGCAGATGCGCGGCGTGCGCGACACCGCCGCCGTCCCGGCCCTGGTGGACCTCGCCCTGAAGGCACCCTCCGGTTTCGGCCTCGCCATCGCCCTGGGGGAGCTCCTCGTCGGCCTGGGCGTCCTCGCCGGGCTGCTGACCCGGATCGCGGCCGCGGGCGGTGCGCTGATCTCGCTGAGCCTGTGGCTCACGGTGTCCTGGGCCGTGACCCCGTACTACTACGGCAACGACCTGGTGTACCTGGTGGCCTGGCTGCCGCTGGTCCTGGCCGGGGCGCCCTACTGGTCGCTCGACTCCCTGATCCGGTCGCGCCGGTCCCTCCGTACCGCGTAGGTCACCAGCCCCACCACCGCGGCCAGGGCCAGTCCGCCGATGGCCATCGGCACGACCAGGAACCACGGCAGGTCGGTCTTCCCGGCCGCGTCGAGCAGGTACAGCACGCCCGCCGCGGTCAGCACCAGGCCGGCCAGCAGCCTTCCGGGCTGGAACTCATGACGCCGCACGGGCCACCTCCACCTGTCCCACACCCGCGTCCAGGTGCAGCTCGATCGTCCCGCCGGCCTCGGTGCCCGCGGTGGGGGGCAGGGTCGCCCGCCGGTTCTCGCCGCCGTTCTTGATCCGCACGGAGCGGTCCCCGGGCAGCTGGATGTCGCCGAGGTCGATCGAGACGTCGGCCTTCGCGGTGACCTCCCGGGGGACGACCACCTTCAGCCGGCCCGCCTCGATGGAGGCGCGGACGGACACGGTCGCGCCCTTCGGCACGTCCAGCCGGCTCAGGTCGAGCGTGGCCAGACCGGTCCCGGAGGAGTACAGGGGCTTGACGTCGGCCACCGCCGCCGGGCGCCAGTCGACGTTGTGCCAGTCGGTGCCCACCTCGCGCGGCAGGGCGGTCGCCGCCGCGAGCAGCACGGCGGTGACCAGGCCCAGCAGGACCGTGCCGAAGCCGGTGCGGCCCTTGAGGGAGCTGACGGCCAGGCCCAGCCCGAACACGGCCAGCGCGCAGGCCAGGCCGACCTGGAGGGCGTGTCCCAGCGGGCTGCCGTGCCAGACGGAGGCCGTCCCGATGCCGCCGGCCAGCAGGGCCAGGACGAAGACCCGGCCGCCGATCCCGCCGCGCCCCTGCCCGTACGCGGGTACGGGCCGCGGCTTCGCCGGGGCCGCCCCGGGCACCGTGCCCGGGCTGTCGTCGGCGCTGTCGTCGGGGCCCCACAGATAGCCGGTGGAGCCGACCGGGCCGGTGGTGCCGTCCTTCACCAGCGGATCGCGCCACCACGACGGGCTGCTGGGCGCGGGCGGCGCCTGCGTCTCCGGCGGCGCCGGGCGGTGCGTCCCGGGGGCCTCGGCCTCGGGGGCGGCGGCACCCCGGTGGCGCCGGGACCAGTACGCGGCCCCGCCGAGCGCCAGGATGACCAGGACGGAGAAGGCGCCCATCACCCCGTTGTCGAGCATCGACAGGAACAGGGCGCAGCCCACCAGGGCACTGAACACCGCGGCCAGGGTGGCCCCCTCGACACGGCCGGTCAGCAGCTTGCGGCCCTCGCTGTCCTCCTCGCCCTCCAGGGGCAGCAGCAGCCAGGCGAACCCGTAGAAGACCAGGCCGACGCCGCCGGTGACGGCGAGCACCCCGAGCACGATCCGGAACACCACCGGGTCCAGGTCGAAATACCGGCCCAGGCCGCCGCAGACGCCCGCGAGGACCTTGTCGCGCTTGCTGCTTGCTGCGGCGCAGGAGCGGCCGCTCCGCGGGGGCCGGTTCCCCGGGATCTTCCCCCGGGCCCCGTCCTGGGGCGCCCCCGAGCGGGGCGTCGTGTACGTCGGTCATGGGTCCATGGTGACCGCCCGTCCGGCCGCCCGGCACCGGGCCCGACCCTGGCGCAACCCTGATATCCCCCCGACGGAACTGGGGGGATGCCCTGATGCCGCTCCGCGCCCCGGCGTGTGACCCTTGGTGACATGCCCGCAGCAGCAGCCGCCGCCCGTACCCCGCACGCCCCCGACCCCGACGAGCTCCCGCCGCGCAGGCTCTACCGCAGCGCCGACGGCCGGATGCTCGGCGGAGTCGCGCGCGGCCTCGCCGGGCACCTCGGGCTGCCCGTCCTCTGGGTCCGGCTCGCCTTCCTCGCCATGTTCATGTGGGGCGACGGGCTGGGGGTGCTGCTCTACGCCGCGTTCTGGGTCTTCGTCCCGCTCGGCGTCGGCGGCAGCACCGGGCACCACTCCTTCTTCGAGACCCTCACCGACGGCACCCGGCGCCTGCGCAAGCCCGACAAGGGGGCGGTGTCCGGCCTGATCGCCCTGGCCGTCGGCGCTGGCATCTTCATCTCCCAGCTCCGCTTCGGCGGCGCCAACGGCCGTTACATCTGGCCCACCCTGCTCGTCGGCGCCGGCGTCGTCCTCGTCTGGCGGCAGGCCGACAACGCCCGCCGCGCCAACTGGGGCCCCGCCGGGGACCACCGCAAGCGGATGCTCCCGGTCGCCCGGGCGCTCGCCGGAGTGGTCCTCGTCGGCGTGGGCCTGACCGTCTTCATCGTCGTCCGGGGCTCCGCCGCCCAGCTCGGCAACCTCCTCACCGCCGTCCTCGCCGTCCTCGTCGGCATCGCCCTGCTCGCCGGGCCCTGGCTGATACGGATGACCCAGGACCTCTCCGAGGAGCGGCTGATGCGCATCCGCGCCCAGGAGCGCGCCGAGGTCGCCGCCCACGTCCACGACTCCGTGCTGCACACCCTCACCCTGATCCAGCGCAACGCCGAGGACGTCGGCGAGGTCCGCCGCCTGGCCCGGGCC
Source organism: Streptomyces katrae (assembly GCF_000966975.1). Taxonomy (GTDB): domain Bacteria; phylum Actinomycetota; class Actinomycetes; order Streptomycetales; family Streptomycetaceae; genus Streptomyces; species Streptomyces katrae. The sequence goes on from NZ_JZWV01000445.1 coordinate 4,558, forward strand.
CAGGAGCGGGAGCTGCGCAACTGGCTGTACAAGCCGGAGGGCACCGGCAAGGACGAGGCCGAGGAGCCGGCCACCCTCGCCGAGGCCGTGAAGAAGGCCGCCGCCGAGGTCGAGGACCACCACGGCGTCCCGATCGAGGTGGTCGTCGTCGGCGACTGCCCGCTCGACGAGAAGCTGGGCGCGCAGATGCAGGCCGCGCGCGAGGCGATGGTCAACGCCGCCAAGTACGGTGGCGAGGGCGGCCCCGTCCAGGTGTACGCGGAGGTCGAGGGGCGCACGGTGTTCGTGTCCGTACGGGACCGTGGGCCCGGCTTCGACATCGACGCGGTACCGGGCGACCGCATGGGCGTACGAGAATCGATCATCGGCCGGATGCAGCGCAACGGCGGGACCGCCCGGCTGCGGTCCGCGCCCGACGGCGGCACGGAAGTCGAACTGGAGATGGAGAGGGTGGCGAACGCGGCATGACGGGCATGACCGAGGACAGCGCGGTGAACGACGGGGGCAGGCGGGTCCGGGTGGTGCTCGTCGACGACCACCGCATGTTCCGCACGGGCGTACAGGCCGAGATCGGTGAGACGGCCCGGACCGGCGTCGAGGTGGTCGGGGAGGCCGCGGACGTGGACCAGGCCGTCACCGTCATCACCGCCACCCGGCCCGAGGTGGTCCTCCTCGACGTGCACCTGCCCGGCGGCGGCGGGGTGGAGGTGCTGCGGCGCTGCGCCCCGCTGATGGCGGCTGCCGAGAACCCGGTGCGGTTCCTGGCGCTGTCGGTGTCGGACGCCGCCGAGGACGTCATCGGGGTCATCCGGGGCGGCGCGCGCGGCTACGTCACCAAGACCATCACCGGCACCGACCTGGTGGACTCGGTCTTCCGGGTACAGGAAGGGGACGCGGTGTTCTCGCCGCGGCTGGCCGGCTTCGTGCTCGACGCCTTCGCCTCCACGGACGCCCCGCCGGTCGACGAGGACCTGGACCGGCTCACCCAGCGCGAGCGCGAGGTGCTGCGGCTGATCGCGCGCGGGTACGCGTACAAGGAGATCGCCAAGCAGCTGTTCATCTCGGTGAAGACGGTCGAGTCGCACGTCTCCGCCGTGCTGAGGAAGCTCCAGCTCTCCAACCGGCACGAGCTGACCCGCTGGGCCACCGCCCGCCGCCTGGTCTGACCTGCGGATGAACCACGGGTGACACCCCGGGGCCGGGCCCGGGGGTGTGATCCACGGTGTGATCCACGACGCAGTCGTGGAGGGCAACCGGAGGGCGGCGCCCCCGACTCTTGGGTGGCGTGATGAGCCTGACGGGGACCCCCCTCTTCGCGACGGTGATCGGCCTGACGCTGATCGCCGTCGTCCTGCCGCTGACCGTGTGGGGCAAGGTGCGCGGCCCCGCCGCCGCACGCCTGGCCACGCGCGGGCTGATGGTGCTGTTCGCGCAGGTCACCGCCGTCGCCCTGGTGTTCGTCGCGGTCAACCGGGACATGAACTTCTACGCCTCCTGGGGCGACCTGATGGGCACCGGCAGCTATGTCCAGTCCGCGCCCGACCTCGGCGCCGACGGCATGGGCGGCAAGAAGGCCGAGCAGGTCAGGCAGGAGCCGAAGGTCCGCCAGGACTTCGAGCCCGTCGACGGGCTCGGCGGCCGCGTGAAGAAGACCGAACTCGAAGGGAAGATCTCCGGGGTCAAGGGCGACGTCATGGTGTGGCTGCCGCCGCAGTACGACGACCCCGCCTACAAGGACAAGAAGTTCCCGGTCGTCGAGCTGATCCCCGGCATACCCGGCACGGGCAAGTCCTGGTTCCAGGGGCTCAAGGCGCACGAGGTGCTGGAGCCGCTGATGAAGGAGGGCAAGGTCCAGCCCTTCATCCTGGTCTCCCCGCGCGCCATGCTCCTGGGCAACGCCGACACCGGCTGCGCCAACCTCCCCGGCAAGGTCAACGCCGACAGCTGGTTCAGCGTCGACGTCCGCAAGATGGTCACCGACAACTTCCGCGCCTCCGACGAGCCCCGCACCTGGGGCGTCGCCGGCTACTCGGCCGGTGCCTACTGCGCCGCCAAGCTGGCCATCCTGCACCCCGACCGCTACGGCGCGGCCGTCTCCCTGTCCGGCTACAACGACCCCGGGCAGGAGCCCACCTCGCTGGTCGCCAAGGACCCCGAGCTGCGCCGCACCCACAACCTGAAGGAACTGCTGAAGGCCCAGCCCGCGCCGCCGGCGGTGGCGCTGTGGATGTCGGGCGCCGAGCAGGACGGCTACCTGTCCGGCATGGACCTCAAGGGGCTCGCCCAGAACCCGACCACGGTGCACGCGGAGAAGGTGACCGGCGGGCACAACCTGGAGTCCTGGTCCAAGCAGCTGCCGCAGACCTTCGGCTGGCTGAGCCAGACCGTCAAGGCGCCCTAGTCCTCTGCGTCGGGGCCCCTGGTCCTCCGCGCGGGGCTACGCCGGGCGGGAGGCGCCGGCCCAGGGCATCGAGTCGACCGGCGCCAGCCGGACCGTGGAGCCGGGGCGCGGGGCGTGGATGATCTGGCCGCCCCCGACGTACAGGCCGACGTGCGTGATGCCGGAGTAGTAGAACACCAGGTCGCCGGGGGCCAGCTGGTCGCGGGAGACCCGCCGGCCGGCGTTGATCTGGGTGTAGGTGGTGCGCGGCAGCGAGACCCCCGCCGCCCGCCAGGCCGCCTGGGTCAGGCCGGAGCAGTCGAACGAGCCCGGGCCGGTCGCCCCCCAGACGTACGGCTTGCCGATCGCCCCGTACGCGAACGCCACCGCGCGGGCGGCGCGCGAACCGTCTGCCGGGGCCGGTGCGGGGGAGCCGGGATGCCCGGCGGGCACCGTCCCCGCGGGCCGGGCGGCGGGGGAGTCCGGGCCGCCGCCGTGCTGGGCCTCGTACGCGGCCCGCTCCTCGGCGCTGAGCCGGGCCAGCAGCCGCTGGGCGGTGGCCAGCCGGTCCTCGACGACGGCCTTCTGCCGGGCGAGCTCGTCCCGCCGGGCGCGGACCTCCTTCAGGCTGCCGTCGGCCCGCGCGCGCAGCCGGCCGACCTCGTCGAGCCCGCGCCGTACGGAGGCCACCTCGGCGGCGGTCCGGTCGCCGGCCCGGGTGAGGAGGGAGGCCCGCTCGAGGTAGTCCTGCGGGTCGGAGGCGAGCGCCAGCTGCACGGCGGGGCCCAGGCCGCCGCTGCGGTACTGGCCCGCCGCGACCGAGGCGAGCGCGCTGCGGGCGGCGCCGAGCCGGTCCTCCTTGCGGGCGGCCTCGTCCTGCAGGCCGGTCAGCGCCCGCTCGGCCTCGTCCGCCTTTGCCTTCGCCCCGTTGTAGTTCTCCGTCGCCGCCTCGGCCTCCCCGTAGAGCCGGTCGACCTCCGCCTTGACCTGGGCGGGGGTCTGCTGGGGCTCGGCGTGCGAGGTGCCTTCGAAGGCGGTGGCGGTGGCAGCGCCCGCGAGGGCGAGGGTGGCGGCGGTCCGGACGGTGCCGCCGGAGAACGGGCGCTGCCTGGGCTTTCGATGACTGGCCACGGGGGCCTCACGTCCTTCCGTCGGTCCCGCAGGTCTCGGGGGAGGACGCTAAACCTGGAGGTCACGGCCGGATGAGGAGTTGATCAGTACTGGCCGCGGCTGATCGCCGATGGCCGTACGGGACCGCTCAGTGCCAGAGGACGGCGATAAAGATATTGGCGACTGTCAGTCCGCCGACCGCGCCGAAGAGACCCTTCTCGACCCGCTCCTCGTCGCGCTTGACGTAGACGAGCGCCAGGATCACGAAGAGGACCGCGAGCTTCACGCCGATCTTGATGTTGTTCAGGGGCGCCCCGTCGCCCATCTCGTGGAAGCCGACCAGCAGCACGCCGGTGACGAGCATGGTCAGCGCGCCGTGGAGCATCGCGGGCACGAAGCGGGCGGTGCCGGCGCCCATCGCCTTCATCTGGGTCAGGAAGCCGCCCAGGAGGGAGGCTATGCCGATGATGTGCAGGCCGACGAAGGCGTTGGTGAGGACAGTCATGGCGCCGAGCCTACGGGGTGCCCATTGCGCTCCCCCTCCCGGTCCCGACGGCGGATTTCCCCGGGGCGGAGCCGCCTGTCGGTCCCGACCCCTAGACTCGGATGGCGATGAGCAGCCTCTTTGACGACAGCTTCCTGGCCGACCTCACCCCCTCCGACGAGGTCCCCCCGCCGCCCGAGGAGCACCACGCCCCCGAGGAGGGCGCGGACGACCTGTTCGGCGGCCGCTTCGACCTGCCCGTGGACAGGGACGCCTACTACCGCGACGGCGCCCCCCGGCCGGTCATCGACCCCGCGGCCCTCCTGGACGGGCTGAACGAGCAGCAGGCCGCAGCCGTGGTGCACGCGGGCTCCCCGCTGCTCATCGTGGCCGGCGCCGGCTCCGGCAAGACCCGCGTGCTGACCCACCGCATCGGACACCTGCTGTCCGCGCGGCACGTCCACCCGGGCCAGATCCTGGCGATCACCTTCACCAACAAGGCCGCGGCCGAGATGAAGGAGCGCGTCGAGAACCTGGTCGGCCCGCGCGCCAACGCCATGTGGGTCTCCACCTTCCACAGCGCCTGCGTGCGCATCCTGCGCCGCGAGTCCAAGAGGCTCGGCTTCACCTCCTCGTTCTCGATCTACGACGCCGCCGACTCCAAGCGCCTGATGGCGCTGGTCTGCCGCGACCTGGACCTGGACCCGAAGAAGTTCCCGCCCAAGTCCTTCAACGCCAAGATCTCGAACCTCAAGAACGAGCTCATCGACGAGGACGCCTTCGCCGCCCAGGCCGCCGACGGCTTCGAGAAGACCCTCGCCCAGGCGTACGCGATGTACCAGGGCCGGCTGCGCGAGGCCAACGCCCTCGACTTCGACGACATCATCATGACCACGGTCCACCTCCTCCAGGCCTTCCCGGACGTGGCCGAGCACTACCGGCGCCGCTTCCGGCACGTGCTGGTCGACGAGTACCAGGACACCAACCACGCCCAGTACACCCTGGTGCGCGAGCTGGTCGGCCCCGGCTACCCGGACCTGCCGCCCGCCGAACTCTGCGTCGTGGGCGACGCCGACCAGTCCATCTACGCCTTCCGCGGCGCGACCATCCGCAACATCCTCCAGTTCGAGGAGGACTACAAGGACGCGACGACGATCCTGCTGGAGCAGAACTACCGCTCCACCCAGACGATCCTCTCCGCCGCCAACGCCGTCATCGAGCGCAACGAGAACCGCCGCGCCAAGAACCTGTGGACCCAGGCCGGCACCGGCGCCGTCATCACCGGCTACGTCGCCGACACCGAGCACGACGAGGCCCAGTTCGTCGCCGACGAGATCGACCGGCTGACGGACGCGGGCGACGCCAAGGCCGGAGACGTCGCGATCTTCTACCGGACCAACGCCCAGTCCCGCGTGTTCGAGGAGATCTTCATCCGCGTCGGACTGCCCTACAAGGTCGTCGGCGGCGTCCGCTTCTACGAGCGCAAGGAGGTCCGGGACGTCCTGGCCTACCTGCGCGTCCTGGCCAACCCCGAGGACAACGTCCCGCTGCGCCGCATCCTGAACGTGCCCAAGCGCGGCATCGGCGAGCGGGCCGAGGCGATGATCGACGCCCTCGCCCACCGCGAGAAGATCACCTTCCCGCAGGCCCTGCGCCGGGTGGACGAGGCCTTCGGCATGGCCGCCCGCTCCACCAACGCCGTCAAGCGGTTCAACACCCTGATGGAGGAGCTCCGCACCATCGTCGACTCCGGCGCCGGACCGGCCGTGGTGCTGGAGGCGGTCCTGGAGCGCACGGGCTACCTCGCCGAGCTCCAGGCCTCCACCGACCCGCAGGACGAGACCCGGATCGAGAACCTCCAGGAGCTGGCGGCCGTCGCCCTCGAATTCGAGCAGGCGAGGGACGAGGACAACCCGGGCACCCTGGCCGAGTTCCTGGAGCAGGTCGCGCTCGTCGCCGACTCCGACCAGATTCCGGACGAGGACCCGGACGGCTCGGGCGTCATCACCCTGATGACCCTGCACACCGCCAAGGGCCTGGAGTTCCCGGTGGTCTTCCTGACCGGCATGGAGGACGGGGTCTTCCCGCACATGCGCGCGCTGGGCCAGACCAAGGAGCTGGAGGAGGAGCGCCGCCTCGCCTACGTCGGCATCACCCGCGCCCGCGAACGGCTGTACCTGACCCGCTCCAGCATGCGCAGCGCCTGGGGCACCCCCTCGTACAACCCGCCCTCGCGGTTCCTGGAGGAGATCCCGGCCGAGTACCTGCAGTGGAAGCGCACGGGGGCCGCGCAGAAGCCGGCCGGTCCGATGCGCGGCTCCGGCTACGGCTCCTCGTCCTCCGGGTCGGGGAAGGCCTCGTTCGGGACCTCGCCGGAGGCCTTCCTGTCCTCCTCGCGCTCCCGCTCCTCGGGCCCCTCCGGGTTCGCGACGCGCCGCGCCACGGACAAGCCGGTCATCGCGCTGGCCGTCGGGGACCGGGTCACGCACGACCAGTTCGGACTGGGCACGGTCATGGAGGTCCGGGGCGCCGGCGCGGACGCGCAGGCCACCATCGACTTCGGGGATGACAAGCCCAAGCGCCTGCTCCTGCGCTACGCGCCGGTGCAGAAGCTCTAGCCGCGGGGGGCCCGGCTGCTACTAGGTCGGGTCCAGGCCGTGGTTGCGCAGCCAGGCCAGGGGGTCGACGGCGGAGCCGCCACCGGGCCGTACCTCGAAGTGGAGGTGCGGGCCGGTGGAGTTGCCGGAGTTGCCGGAGTACGCGATGACGTCGCCGGCCTTGACCTGCCCGGACCGGATCTTGGTGCTGCTCAGGTGGCAGTACCAGGTCTCCGTGCCGTCGGGGGAGGTCAGGATGGCCATGTTCCCGTAGGCGCTGTTCCACTGGGTGCGCATGGTGCCGTCGGTGGCGGCCATGACCGGGGTGCCGTAGGAGACCGGGAAGTCGATGCCGGTGTGCACGGACATCCACATGCCGCCGGCCTGGCCGAACATGGCGCTCAGACCGTGCTGCGTGACCGGGATGGCGAACTTGGGGCGCGCCGCCTCCTTGGCCGCCGCCTCCTCGGCCCGCTTCTTCTTCTCGTCTTCCTGCCGCTGCTTGAGGTCGATCCGCTCCTGGGTGCGGCTCGCGCGGTCGGCGAAGTCCCCGGCGTCGGCGCTGAGGGCCGCCAGCTGGGTGTCGAGCTTGTTGTTCGCCGCGACCGGCTTCACCGAGGAAGGGTCGGGGGCGGCCATCGTGGTCGTGTCCTCCGACGGCTTGTCACCGCCGGTGAGCCCGCCGACGGAGGCGGCGGCGACTCCCGCGACGCCCATCACGCAGACGGAGGGAACGGCCACGGTCAGCAGGGCGGACCGCTTGGCCGGCGTACGGCGCCGGGCGCTGCCCGCCTTGGCCCCGCCGCGGCCGCCGCCCCGGCGCGCCGAACGCGGCTCGGCCGCGGCGGCGGTGGCCTGGGGCACCATCTGCGTGGGCAGGTCGTGGACGGCCTCGTCGAACTGGGCGCCGTCGAACTGGGGGTCGCCGAGCCGGGGGTCGTCGTCCTCGGAAGCGGAGTAGGCGGGACCGAGGGGCTCGAAGACGGAGGTCTCGTCCTCGGCGTACGCGTCGTCGGCGAACACCGGGACGACGGTCGTGGCCTCGTATCCGTCGGCCACCGGCTCGGTCTCCGCGGCACCGCCGGCGCTGTTCCAGGCGGTGGCGTCATAGGCGCCGGTGTCCTGCCCGTTCCCGTTGCCGTAGCCGGAGAAGTCCCACTGCCCGGTCTGCTCGGAGCCGTCGGTGCCGTTGGTTCCGTACCCGAACGCGGCCGACGAGTAGTCGGTGCCCGCGGAGTGCGCCGAGTTCCAGGCGCTCGCGTCCCAGGAGCCCGTCGCGTCCTCGGGGACGGCCTGGGCCGGGACGCTGGAGAGGTAGTCCTGCTGCGTGGTCCACGCCGTGCTGTCGTAGGCGCCGGTGTCGGCGGGCGACGGGTAGGAGCCGTACGCGTCGTAGGTTCCGTAACTGCCGGACGAGGCGTAGTCCGTGACGTACTGATAGCCCTGACCCTGCGTTTCATAGGAAACGTAGGTCTGGTCACCAGCGAAAGTGGTGGTGGAAAGGCCGTCGTGCCCCATTTCGGGGTACTGGCCCGACGTCGGGCGGTCGTTCACCAACTTCTCTTTCGCCTCGGCAGTGGGGGGCCTGGGTGGCCGGGGAACTCGAGGTTCACCGGAGGAGAGCAGTGGCGTGACTGTACCCGGCGGTTACTCGCCTCGACAATCTTCGGCGGGTTTCGACCTCGCGGGAACCGGGCATTCGGCCGTCTTTCGGTCGCCGAAAGACCGACCCTTGGCCTTGAGTTCGAAATTCGTTCGACTGGAGGTCATCCGGTGTTGTAGGCCAGCGCGAGGAGCAGCGCGAAGGGCACCGGCACCAGTGCGGCCGACCGCAGCCAGGTCCCGCGACGCGCCTTGGGCGGCAGGACGGCGTCGACGACGAAGACCGCGCCGAGCAGCAGCACACCCGTCACGACCAGCAGGAACAGTACGGCCGTGGAGTGGTCGAGGGTGTGGAAATCGCAGTCGCCCAGGTCTGGCCTGGAAAGGTCGGCCGTGCTGTGGCAGTCCATGGGCAGGTATTCGGTCAGCGTCCACCAGGCCAGGTAGAGGGGCACGACGGCGGGCACGCCGAGGGCCAGGTTCGCCAGCACGGGCGCCAGCATCCCGCGCCGCGCCGCGCCCTCCCCGCCCATGCGTCCCCCGCCCCCGCCCCGTCCCGGAATCCTCCGGGGGCTCAGACGACCATGCCCTCCCCTTCGGTTCCGGCCGGCCGGAGTTTCCTCACGGCCCCCTCCGCGACACCGGCGCCCTGGGCGTCGCGCACCGGACCGTCGAGGGCCCGCCGCACGGCGGTGATGACGGCGGGATGCACGGGAAGGGCGAGGTGCCCGATCCCGGTGACCTCCACGTTCGTCGCGTCCAGGTCGGGGTGGTCGATCCGGGCCGTGCCGGTCGGCGCCATCAGGGCGTCGAACTCGCTCCAGAAGGCCACGCACCGGGTCCGGCAGCCGGGCGCCGGCGCACGCAGCTCGGCCATCACCGGGGAGTCCGGGCGCATCTGCCGGACCAGCGGGTGGGCGTCCATGAAGGGGGCGACCCGGGTCCCGCCGTGCGGGGTGCCGAGGGTCACCAGCGTCCGCACGCGGGCGTCACCGCCGAGCCGCTGGACGTAGTACCGCCCGACCAGCCCGCCCAGGCTGTGCCCCACGAGGTCCACCCGGTCCTGACCGCTGCGCTCGCACAGCTCCTCGACGCGCCGGGCGAGGTGGCGGGCGGTGACGCGCAGGTCGAGGGTGAGGGGGGAGTAGTTGTACGTCTCCACGCGCCGCAGGCCCCCCGCCCCGAGGGCACGGCGCAGCAGTACGAACACGGACCGGTTGTCGGTGAACCCGTGCAGCAGCAGTACGGGCGGCAGCTGCCCGGCCCCGGCACGGTCTCCCGCCCTGCCCGCCCTGCCCTCCCTGCGCTCCTCCCGGACCCCACTCGGGTAGAGGAGCACGTGCCCGGCGAGCACCACCGCCTCCAGGAACGCGGCCCGCAGGGCGGCTCCCGAGCGCGGGACGGGCAGCGGTGCGATAGTCAGCCCCATCGACGGCCTCCCCTGGACCTCTTGGGTACGGGGCCGTGCCGGCTGCCGACGTGGCCCCGCCACCGTGCCGTGCGGCTGTCGGCGCGGTGGCGGGGCGACTGGGCGAGGTGAATCAACGGCGTCCCACGTGTGATTTCCCCCTCCCCGTTGACCGTGAAACGGTGCGGTGCGCAATGCTGTGCTTAACGTTCGTTCACTCGGGAGGCAGTGCGATGGGTGTGACCGGTCCGATCCGTGTGGTGGTGGCCAAGCCGGGTCTTGACGGCCACGACCGCGGGGCCAAGGTGATCGCGCGGGCGCTGCGGGACGCGGGCATGGAGGTCATCTACACGGGCCTGCACCAGACCCCCGAGCAGATCGTCGACACCGCGATCCAGGAGGACGCCGACGCCATCGGCCTGTCGATCCTCTCGGGCGCGCACAACACGCTGTTCGTCCGGGTGCTGGAGCTCCTGAAGGAGCGGGACGCCGAGGACATCAAGGTCTTCGGCGGCGGGATCATCCCGGAGGACGACATCGCCCCGCTGAAGGAGAAGGGCGTGGCGGCGATCTTCACCCCCGGTGCGACGACGACGGAAATCGTCGACTGGGTCAACGCGAACGTCCGCCCGGCCTGACCCCCGGCGGCTCCCGCTGCGAGGACTCACTCCCCGCCCCGCCCTTCCTCCGTTCCTAGGGGCTCCGCCCCTGACCCCGAAACCGAGCGCTCCGCGCCCGGTCGCCTCAATCGCCGGCGGGGCTATTTATAGCCCCGCCGGCGATTGAGG
>NZ_JZWV01000446.1 GCF_000966975.1 Streptomyces katrae
GGAAGGGCGGGGCGGGGAGCAAGCACCGCGCAGCGGCCCCGGCCCGCGGGCGGCGGCGGTGCGTTACGGCGGCGGCGTGAGCTCCGTGAGCATCGCGGCCCGCAGCCGAAGCGTCGCCAGCAGCCGCTGGAAGGCCTCGGCCCAGTACGCGGAGGCCCCGGAGCCCCCCTCCGGCAGCCCGGCCACCCCGGCCGTGAGGACCTCCAGACGGCCCGCCTCCGCAGGATCGAGGCAGCGCTCCGCCAGCCCCATCACCCCGCTGAAGCTCCACGGATAACCCCCCGCGACCCGCGCGGCGTCCAGCGCGTCCACCACGGCCCGTCCCAGCGCCCCCGCCCACGGCACCCGGCAGACCCCGAGCAGCTGGAACGCCTCCGACAGCCCGTGGGCCCGCACGAACTCCGCGACCCACTCGGCCCGTTCCCCCTCCGGTAGGGTTTCCAGCAGCTTGGCCCGCTCCGCGAGCGACGCCGTGCCCGGGCCCGCCGCCGGTGGTGCGGACGCCGCGCCCAGCAGCGCCTTCGACCACTCCGCGTCCCCCTGTCGCACCGCCGCCCGGCACCAGGCGGCGTGTATCTCCTCCGCCCAGCCCCCGGCCACCGGCAGCGCCACTATCTCCGCCGGGTCCAGCCCCCCGAACCGGTCCCGCCAGCAGGACAGCGGAGCCGCGTCCACCACCTGGCCGAGCCACCACGCCCGCTCCCCACGCCCCGCGGGCGGCCGTTCGACCACCCCGTCGCGCAGCATCCCCGCGTCGCACTCCGCCGGCGGCTCCACCGCGTCCGGGCCCACGCAGGCCAGCGCCCGCTCGGCCATCCGCCCGGCCAGGGCCGACTCCGGCAGCGCGGACAGCAGTTCCGCGGCCGTCGCCCGTACGTTGCGGCTGCGGTCGCCCAGCGCCGCCTCCAGGAAGGGCTCGTCGGCCATCGACAGCCCCGTCCGCAGCGAGTCGAGGAACATCAGCCGGTCCTCGGCCCGCTCGGTGGCCCAGGTCGTGCCCAGCAGCCGGGTCGCCGCCGCCGCGTCACGGGCCCGTACGGCGCCCAGCAGGGCGACCCGTTCCGCGAACAGTCCCTCCTCCCAGAGCCGGGTCACCGCCTCCCCGTCGGCGGGGTCGGGCAGTTCGCCGGTGCCGCCCGCCGCCCCGCGCAGCGCGAACCGCCATTCCGGATTCAGCCGGGCCAGCCAGAGCCCCCGGGCCCCGGCCAGGGCCAGGGCCTGCGGGCGCAGGTCGGTGCGGGCCCGGGCCGCGTCCAGCAGCGCCGGGACCAGCGCCGC
>NZ_JZWV01000447.1 GCF_000966975.1 Streptomyces katrae
TGTCCGCGGGACCGTGCGCGAACCGTGCGCCGCGCGACAATGGTGGGGTGCCGTACGTAGCGGTGACCGCCCTCAGCCATGCCGGTCTGGTCCGCGAACGCAACGAGGACAGCCTCGTCGTCGGACCGTGGACCCTGTGCGCCACCGTGACCGACAGCCCCCAGACCCTCGTCTTCCCCCTCGGCCGGCCGCTGCTCGTGGCTGTCGCGGACGGACTCGGCGGACATCCGGCCGGAGAGGTCGCCAGCGCCCTCGTCGCCCGCAGGCTCTCCGCCCTGGGACCCACCCTGGACGGCCCGGACACCCTCCGTGACGCCCTGGACGTGTGCGACTACGAGGTGGACGCCGCCGCCGAGGGCCACCCCGAGATGTTCGCCATGGCCACCACCGTCGCCGGCGTCCTCGTGCTCGCGGAGTCACTGCTCGTGTTCAACGTCGGCGACAGCCGGGTCTACTCCGCCGGCCCGGACGGCCTGCGCCGGGTCAGCGTCGACGACAGCCCGCCCCCGCCACCCGGACGGCGCACCACCTCCGCCGTCACCCAGACCCTCGGCGGCAGCCGCGCCTCCGGCACCCCCGTACCCCACGTGAGGGCCCTCGCGCTCGCCCCGGGCGACCGCTACCTGGTGTGCAGCGACGGGCTCACCGACCCCCTGCCCGACGAGGAGATCGACGCCGTCCTCAAGGCCCACGACGACGGCCGGGCCGCCTTCGAGCTGTGGAAGGCCGCCATCGAGGCCGGCGGCCCCGACAACATCACCCTCGCCCTGGTGCGGGTCGGGGAGTAGGTGCGCGAGGGGAGCCGAGCATGCCCGTGCACGTCGGAACCTCCGGGTGGCAGTACGAGGACTGGCGCGGCCCCTTCTACCCGGACGGCCTGCCCAAGCGGCTCTGGCTGGAGGAGTACGCCCGCCGCTTCGCCACCGTGGAGAACAACAACGCCTTCTACCGGCTTCCCGAGACCGGAACCTTCGCCTCCTGGCGCGAGCGCACCCCCGAGGGCTTCGTGATGGCGGTCAAGGCCAGCCGCTACCTGACCCACGTCAAACGCCTGCACGACCCCGAGGAGCCGGTCCACCGCCTGCTGGAGCACGCCGCGGGCCTCGGCCCGCGCCTCGGCCCCGTCCTGCTCCAGCTGCCGCCGAACCTCCGCGCGGACCCCGCCGCCCTCGATGCCTGCCTGGACTGCTTCCCCGGCACCGTCCGGGTGGCGGTCGAACCGCGCCACCCCTCCTGGTGGGACGCGGAACCCCGGCTGCGGGCCGTCCTGGAACGCCACGGCAGCGCCCTGTGCTGGGCCGACCGCTGGTCGCGACCGGTGACCCCGCTGTGGCGGACCGCGTCCTGGGGATACGTACGCCTCCACGCGGGCGCCGCGAGCCCCCCGCCCCGCTACGGCCGGCAGGCACTGGACTCCTGGGCCCGGCGGATCGCCGACGGCTGGCCGGACCGCGAGGACGTCTACGTGTACTTCAACAACGACCAGGGCGGCGCGGCCGTCGCCGACGCCGTCCGCTTCGCCCGCTCGGCCGAGGCGCACGGCCGCACCGTCACCCGGCCGCCGACTCCTCGGCCACCCACCGCAGATGCGCCCCGGACCCGCCGGTCACCGGCGGGGTGATGGCGAGGTCCGGCAGCCGGTCCGCGGTCGTCTTGTGGGAGACCCGCCACTCCAGGGCCGTCTCGACGCTCCTTTCCACCGGTGGACGGCGGTGAACGGCGGGGCCCCGCCCCTAGGATCGCCGCACGCCTCCGGGGCGGGGCCGAGCCAGGATCAGGAGAACGCCGTGCTGAAGGAATTCGCCGAACTGTCCACACCGCTGATCGCCGACGCCTGTGTCCGCACCGGCGTCGCATCGCCGGGCGCGCCCTGCCGGTGCGCCACTACGGCAGCGTGGACGTCTTCCTGGAGGCCTTCGCCACGGCGCAGCCGGGCGACGTCCTGGTCATCGACAACGGCGGCCGCACCGACGAAGCCTGCGTCGGGGACCTCGCCGTCCTGGAGGCACGGGCGGCCGGCATCTCGGGGCTGGTGGTGTGGGGCCTGCACCGCGACACCCCGGAGCTGGCCGGGATCGGCCTCCCGGTCTTCAGCTACGGCAGCCACCCGGCCGGCCCCGTACGGCTGGACGACCGCGAGCCCGAGGCCCTGACCAGCGCCCAGTGCGGGGAGCACCTGGTGCACGGCGGGGACCTCGTCCTCGGCGACGACGACGGCGTGCTCTTCGTCCCGTCCGCACACGCCGAGGAGGTCCTGGCGGCGGCACACCGCATCCACGCGACGGAACGGGAGCAGGCCCGCAGGATCCGGGCCGGCGAGACCCTGCGCGAACAGACGGCCTTCGCCGACTACCTCACCCGCCGCGCCGCGGACCCCTCGTACACCTTCCGCGCGCACCTGCGCCGCATCGGCGGGGCGATCGAGGAATGACCCCCGCCCGCCCCGCCCGCCCCGCGGTCAGTCGAGGACGTCCGGGATCGGCGCCGTGGTGCTGCGCCGCAGGGCCGTCCCGGAGCCGGTGGCCGGGCCGAGGGCCCAGTCCGAGAGGGCCATGGAGTCCGTGTACCGCTCCTCGTCGCCCAGCAGCACCCCGATGACCGTCCTCCCGTTGCGGGTGACCGAGAAGACCAGGCACTTGCCCGCCGCCGTGGTGGTGCCGGTCTTGACGCCGGTCGCGCCGGGATAGCCGTAGCCGGTGGGCCGCGGCTGGACCAGCAGGTTGGTGTTGGACCAGGCGGAGAGGTACGAAGTGCCCCCGGTGCTGTACGAGGTGGTCTTCACGACGGTCTGGAACAGCGGCTCGGCCATCGCGCGCCGGGTGAGCCGGGCCAGGTCGCGCGGGGTGGTGAGGGTGTTGCCGGTCGGCGAGATCCCGTCGAAGCTGTCGTAGACGGTGCCGGTCATGCCCAGCGCCTTCGCCGTGGCGTTCATCCTCGCGATGAAGTCCGCGGTGCGCCCGGCGGTGTTCGTGCCGGTCCCGAAGGTGTCGGCGAGCGCGTACGCGGCGTCGCAGCCCGAGGGCAGCATCATGGCGTAGAGCAGCTGACGTACCGTCGGGGTGGCCCCGGCCTTCAGCTGGGCCGAGCTCGCGCCCTTGAGGTAGACGTAGTCGAGGTACGCCTGTTTGACGGTGACCCGCCGGTCGAGGTCCAGACCGGGCTGTGACAGGACCACGACCGCCGTCATGATCTTGGTCGTACTCGCCATCTGCCGTTGGGTGTCGGGGGCCTTGGAGGTGAGCACGGACCCCGAAGCCCCGTCGACCAGCACCGCACCGGCGGCGGTCAGGGCGGGCGCGGCGGCGGCCTGGGCGGGGACGGCGGCCGTGAACAGCGCGCCGGCGGTGAGAACGACGGCGAGCGCGCCCCGGGCGCGCCGCATCAGACTGGCGATCATTCGATCCTCACATCAGAGGGAGAAGAAAGCCCGGCAGGGAGACACGCCTTGGTCTCCCCATCCTCGGCTCCGCCGACACCGGACACGCGAATCGTTGGGGCTTCGGTCAGCAAACGCCAGGCACACGGGTGCTGGGTTCTCATGCCATGCGCGTGCCACAAGTTCCCTCGCGGGGAGTCAGGTTGAGCCTCGGGCGCTACTTGATGTCGAGTGGCTGCCGTCAGTCGCCCTTCCTGGTGGCCGACGGGCGGGCTGGGGCGTCATCCGTGTGCCTCGCTTCGCGGTCGACATGATGCAGGCCGTCGCGGTGCGTGTCAGCGTGATCGGAGAGCGATCCGTACCCCATGCATCGAGAGGAGTCGCCGTCATGGACGGTAGGCAGGACAAGCGTAAGGAGCCGGGCAAGGGGAGCGAGGCGCAGGAACACCGTCGCCCCGGAGACCCCGCGCAGCCCCAGCCCGGCCGGTCGTCCCGCGAGAAGGGCGAGGCGGGACACAAGCCCGGTCAGAAGGAGACCTCGCGCCGCCGCGAGGACGATCTTCTGCGCGAAGAGGACCTGCACGACGAGGGGCTCTGATCGGCGCACCACTCGGCCACTGAGGATTCGGGGTCAGCCCGCCGCCTCGGCGGCGACCAGACGGGTCGGGATGCCCCGCCAGGCGGAGGTGTCCAGGCCAACCCGTGTGATGGGTCCGAGGTGCGCGGTCAACGGCAGTGCTGTTGAGCTGGGCACGTCTCCGTCGTTTCACGGTGCTCCGGCCACCCTCGCGGTGCGGTGAGGGCAACCGACTGCGCCGCTCTCGCCGCACGCGCCGGAAAATACCCGGTCAGAAGCGGCTTTCTGGATCGCGAACCGGAGTACGGTGAAAAGACCGGGAGTATTTCGCACACCCGCTCCCACGCGGACGTCGTTTCCGGCGATCACTGCACCGGGCCGTTCACGAACGGCCCGGGGACGGGTCCGCGACATGACCACGACCCTCGACCCGGCTGCGCAGTCGGCTGTTGTCCTGCGCCCGGCCCGCCTGTCCCTTACGCCGAAGACCGCTCTGGCAGGCCGTCTGGACGGCGCCTGGTGGCCCCACTCGCGTGACCTCGAAGCCGAGCTCCCCGCTCTCGCCGCCGCTCTGGATGAGACCTGGGGGCGCATCACGCGCGTCCTCGTGAACCCCAGCCGCTGGCCGGTCGTCCCGCGCACGGTTACGGTTGCCGTGGCCGGGCACCTGTTGCACGTGGGCTGGTTCACCGAACAGGATCCCGACAAGCTGATCCTGCTCTCCTATACCGTCGGCCGCTGGGACCTCCTGGTGATCCCGCCCGAGACGGAGCCCGCGGCCGCGGCCCGGCTGCTGGCAGCCGCCGCGATCCCGGGCAGCGTCCTGGCCGCAGACGCCCTGATGGCCAACGAGACCGTCATCGGGCGCAGCATCCGCGAGGCCCTCCGCCGAGAGGCCACCTGGGAGGACGAGGGCGGGGCCTGCATGTCCCCCTACGGGAACCCGATGGGCCGAACCGCCCTGCCGCTGCCCGGACACGGCCGGAGGTGAGCTCCACGGAGACCGTCGTCCTCATCGCAGTGATCACCCTCATGATCGGCATCGGAATGCGCTGGATCCACCTGCTGAACCCCCTACCCCGCCCTTGACGGCAACACCCGCCTCCACCTCACCGTGGACACGGCGACACCCGCGGGCCTCGACCGCTCCCGGCCCGCCGCCATCAGGCCCTCCGTCGGCACCGGAGCCCACCCCACCCGCACACGAAAGGACGCGGTCATGGCCACACTGCACGAACGCAAGACCTACCGCGACCAGGTGCTCCGGGTCCTGTACGAAGCCGTCGAGGGCAACCGCCTTCTCGGCATCACCGGAGCACAGCTGCGGCGCGACCTCCACGTACCGGAACCGGACCTGGCCGCCGCCTGCACCTACCTGGCGGGCGAAGGACTGATCACCGTCGACTGGGAACCCGGCAACACCCCGGCGATGGTCACCCTCACCCACGAGGGAATCCGGCGCATGGAGGCCGAGGAGGAAGGGACGGCCACGGGCCCGACCTGATCCGGGGCAGCACACCTGGATGCGGGCGAACTTCCTGTGTGAACCGGCCCGCCGGGGAATCCGGGTCGTCAAGGCCGCCGGGCACGGAAGCCGTGTGGCGTGCCCGGTCGCCGGGGAGGATCCTGGAAGCCACGCCGCCCGTGCAGCCCGGACGCCGGCCCGCCGCCCGGTTGGAGGCAACAGGATGACCGTCGGAGGCCGCGCGGACCCGGATCGCTCGGAGAGCTTCGGGGAGGAACTGCTCGGGCTCCTCCTGGACGGGGCGCACGAGCTGCCGCCCCATCTGGTCGGCCCGCTCGTCGCCAAGACGGTGGCCCGGATGGGGGGCCGCGGAACGCAGATCCTGCTCCAGGACTACGGACAGCAAAAGCTGGTCTCCCTGCCCGCCGACGGCGTGGCCGCCGGTGACCCGCAGCCCATCGACGGGTCCGAAGCCGGCCGGTGCTTCCTGGAGTCACGCCCCGTCGAAGTCCTGACGCCCGACGGCATACGGGTTCACCTGCCCCTGCTGGACGGCGGCGACCAGGTGGGGGTCCTCGCGGTCACCCTGGACGGGATCGACGACGACACCCGCCGCCTCCTGCGCCGGATCGCGGGCCTGGTCGCCGACCTGCTGCAGACCAAGAACGGCTACACGGACCTCTTCTTCCGGACCCGCCGCAGAGAACCGATGAGCGTGGCCGCGGAGATCCAGTGGTCCCTGCTGCCCCCGCTGTCGATGGTGATGCCGCACGTCGCGGTCGCCGGGGTCCTGGAGCCCGCCTACGCCGTGGCGGGAGACAGCTTCGACTACGCCCTGAACGGCGACGTCCTGCACCTCGCCATGGTCGACGCCATGGGGCACGGCCTGGACGCGGCCACGATGGCCACGGTAGCCATCGGCGCCTACCGCCACGCCCGCCGGATCAGCATCGAGCTGTCCGAGATCTACCTCTTCATGGACCGGGCGGTCGCGGAGCAGTTCGACCCGGACCACTTCGTGACCGCCCAGATGATGCGGCTGGACACGGCCACGGGGCGCCTCCAGTGGGTCAACGCGGGGCATCCCGCGCCCATGCTGATCCGCGCGCACCGAGTCGTACGCCGTTTGGACAGCCCCACGACCCTCCCTGTCGGCTTCGGAGGGGCTCAGCCACAGGTCAGCGCGGTGGCGCTGGAGCCCGGCGACCGCGTCCTCTGCTTCACCGACGGCCTGATCGAAGAACATAAAAGCGGGCAGGAGCAGTTCGGCGAAGAGCAGCTGATCGACTGGGTGAACCAACTGGAGCAGGCCGACCACGGGATCCGCACGGTGGCACGGGACCTGTCTCACACGCTCAAGCGGGCACGAGGCGAAGTCACCTCGGACGACGCCACCCTCGTCCTGGTCGAGTGGCGCGGATAACGGGACGCGTGGGCACTTCGCCCCACAGGCGTCGCCGTCCAGGCCGACTCTCGAAACCTCTCGTCTGACCCCGCCGCGGAGTAAGCTGGGATTACCGGGAGTAACTCGTGCACCCGCGCCCACGCGGACGTCGTTTCCGGCGATCAAGACATTGCTCCGCCCGGCAGGGCGGTCCGGGAACGAGTCCGCGATCATGACCACTACCGCTTCCCTGTTCTCCGCACGTTTGACCCTGACACCGAAGACCGCCCTCGCCGGACTGTTGGACGGCGCGTGGTGGCCCAGGTCCCGCGATCTCACAGCTGAGCTTCCGTCACTGGTCGAGGCGCTGGAGGGCCGCTTCGGACGCATCACACGCGTCGCGGTGAATCCCACCGGCTGGCCCGTCGTCCCGCACAAGGTTTTCGTCGCAGGGCACATCGTGCACGTGGGCTGGTTCACGGAACAGGATTCCGACAAGATGATCCTGGTCTCCTACGCCGTCGGCCGCTGCGACCTGCTGGTGATCCCGCCCGAGACCGAGCCGACCGCAGCAGACCGGCTCATGACCGCCGCCGCCCTCCCCGGCAACGTCCGGGCCGTCGGCACCCTGATGACCGACGAAGCCGCGAACGGCCTCCGCATCCGAAACGCGCGAAGGGGCGAGGGTGCCCGGGAGACCGATGGCGGAACCCCCGCGACGCCGCGTCGGCGCCCCGTCGTCGGAGCACGGATGATCCCGCTGCCGTGGAACATGCGGAGGTGACCGCGCCGACCACATGTCCTGGCGCGCCACCTACGTGGTCGAGTCCGCACTGGCGGCGATCTGACGGTCGCCGAGTCTCGGGGCAGGTGATGCCGACTGCCGACATCAGGGGCACAACCGCGAAGCTCTCGTCTGCGACCGGGCGTGAGTCGGTGGCTCCGATGGGCGTTGACGAGATCCGGTCCGTGGCTGGTCGGGGAGAGGGCTCCTGGGCCCCTCAGGCGTCTGATGCGTCGTCAGCCAAGTCAGCAATCTGGTCAGCATCGGTCCCTGAGCATTTATCTCCGGTCAGACGCCTGCCGGTGTAGAGTGCAGGACGCCCTTGACCTGCAGAAAGCCGGCAGGGAGCTGTCTTACGGGAGTCCAACATGCTTCGCACCATGTTCAAGTCCAAGATCCACCGGGCCACCGTCACCCAGGCCGACCTGCACTACGTCGGTTCCGTGACGATCGACGCCGACCTGCTCGACGCCGCCGATCTGCTGCCGGGGGAGCTCGTCCACATCGTGGACATCACCAACGGAGCGCGGCTCGAGACGTACGTCATCGAGGGCGAGCGCGGGTCCGGGGTCATCGGGATCAACGGGGCCGCCGCGCACCTCGTGCACCCGGGGGATCTGGTCATCCTGATCAGCTACGCACAGGTCGAGGACGCGGAGGCGCGGACGCTGGAGCCGCGGGTCGTGCACGTGGACGGCGACAACAGGATCATCGAGCTGGGGGCGGACCCGTCCGCCCCCGTGCCGGGAACGGACCAGGAGCGCAGCCCCCACGCGGTGGCTGTCTGAGGGGAGTCGGGGACCATGGCGATCGAGCTGCTGGACGAGCGCAAGGCGGGGCGGCTGCTGGCCGTCGAGGACGACGCGGTGGTGGGCTTCATCGCCTACTTCGTGCTGGAGGCGGAGCCGCACGCACTGGTGGCCGTGCACACGGTGGTCGAGCCCGGCCACGAGGGGCGGGGGATCGCCGGGGACCTGGTGGGCGCCTTCTACCGGATCGCCGCGGCGGAGGGGGTGCCCGTCGTTCCGCTGTGCCCCTATGCGGCCCGGTGGGCCGCCAAACACCCCGAGCGGGCGCCCGCGGCGCCGGCCGGGGTCGTCGACGCCGCCGTCGCGCAGCTGGACCGGGACTCCGCCCTCTGGTGAGCGGGCTGACCCTGCTGCACACGTCGCCGGTGCACGTCCCCGTCTTCGACGCGCTGCGGGACGAGCGGCACCCGGGAGCGGTCCTGCGGCACCTCGTGGTGCCCGAGCTGCTCGACCGGGCCCGGGAACTCGGGCCGGCGGCGGTGGCGGGGCAGGTGCGCGAGGTGCTGGAAGGGGTCGGCGGGCCCGTGCTCGTCACCTGCTCGACGGTGGGCGCGGTCGCCGAGTCGCTGGGGCCCGGGCTGGGCGTGCCCGTGCTGCGCGTGGACCGGCCCATGGCGGCCGAGGCCGTACGGCGGGGGCCGCGGATCGTGGTGCTGGCCGCGCTGGCGTCGACCCTCGGCCCGACCGGGGAGCTGCTGGCCGAGGAGGCCGGCGGGCTTCCGGTGACGGTGCGCGGCCGGGTCGTCGCCGGGGCCTGGGAGCGCTTCGAGGCCGGGGACACCGAGGGGTACCTGGAGGCCGTGGCCCGTGCGGCCGACGCGGTCGAGGAGGCCGACGTCATCGTGCTGGCCCAGGCCTCCATGGCCGGCGCCGCCCGGCTCACGCGGACCGGCCTGCCCGTGCTGTCCAGCCCCGCCCCCGGGCTGGCCGCCGCGCTGCTCCGGGGGCGTACGGGCTGAGATCGGGGGAAGGTGGGACCTATGGTGCGAAACGTAGAACAGACGCAGCCGCCGGTCCCTGAACCGGCCCCCGTTCCCACCCCCCCCCGTTCCCACCCCTGATCCGCCGCTGCCCGGCCCCGGCCCGGTGCCGCCGCCGGTGCCGCCCGTACCGCCGCCGTTCCCCGAGCCCGACCCCGTACCCCCGCCGCCGGGGCCCGCGCCGATCCCGCAGCCGGGACCGCTGAGCTGAGGCCAACTGCGGTGGCACAACGGCCGGTTGTGACCCTTGTCAGGACATAGGGGCGCCATTAGGTTGTGCGGTTCCTGATGTCTTCCAGGGGGGCTCCCATGGGTGTACGGGGCCGGCACCGCCGGTACCAGCCGAGCAGCATCAACCGGGCCTCGCTCGTCGTCACCGCAGGTGGCGCGGGAATCGCGCTCCCGCTCATCGGCGCCGGGGACGCCCAGGCGGCCGCCGTGGACACCTGGAACAAGGTCGCCGCCTGCGAGTCCACCAGCAACTGGCAGACCAACACCGGCAACGGCTACTACGGCGGGCTCCAGTTCAGCCAGAGCACCTGGCGCGAATTCGGCGGCACCGCCTACGCCCCGCGCGCCGACCTGGCCACCAAGGACCAGCAGATCGCCGTGGCCGAGAAGGTGCTCAGGGGGCAGGGTCCCAAGGCCTGGCCCGCCTGCGGGCCCCAGGCCGGGCTCAGCCGCAGCGCCGCCGCCCCCGCCGGGGAGGCCGAGCCGGCCGCCAAGCCCGCGGTGAAGCCCGCGGCGAAGCCCCAGGCGCAGGCGCCCATGGACCGGATCCAGCCGACCAAGGCCACCACCGCCACCCCCGTCAGCATGCCCCGCCCGACGGGGACCACCGTCCTGCCGAACCCGTACGTGGTCGCGCCCGGCGACTCCCTGTCGAGCATCGCCTCCCAGCAGCACGTCGAGGGCGGCTGGCAGGCCCTGTACGAGACCAACCGGGAGACCGTCGGCGGCAACCCGAACATGATCTTCCCGGGCCAGCGGCTCACCCTGCGGATCACCGCCGCGCCCGCGCCCCCCGCGCAGAACCCGGAGAAGCCGCCGCGCACCGCCGAGCCGGTCAAGCCGGGGGAGCCGGCCAAGCAGCAGGACGCCAAGCCGGAGACGAAGCCGCAGGCCAAGCCCGAGAGCAAGCCCAAGCCCGAGCAGGCCGCCAAACCGGCCCAGCCCGCCAAGCCGGCCGAGAAGCCCGCCTCAGCGGAGCAGAAGCCCGCCTCGGGAGGGTTCACCGCCCCCGTCGACGCCGACCTCGGCACCGCCTACCACGTCGCGGGCTCCTCCTGGTCGAGCGGATACCACACGGGCGTCGACTTCCCGGTGCCGACCGGTACCAGCATCAAGGCCGTCGGCCCCGGCACCGTCGAGTCGGCCGGCTGGGCCGGCGCCTACGGCTACCAGGTCGTCATCAAGCACGCCGACGGCCGCTACTCCCAGTACGCCCACCTCTCCGCGCTCGGCGTCAAGGCCGGCCAGCAGGTCTCCGGAGGCCAGCGCATCGGCCGCTCCGGCTCGACCGGCAACACCACCGGACCCCACCTGCACTTCGAGATGCGCACCAGCCCCGCCTACGGCTCCGACATCGACCCGCTGAAGTACCTCCGCGGCAAGGGCGTCGGCATCTGAGGGCTCCGGGGCGGCTGACCCCCGCACGTGCGGCGGCACGGCCGTGAGCAGGATCAGGCCGGCCGCCGCCAGCACCCCGCTGGCCAGCGCCCCCGACGCGCCGGCGGTCCCGTACCGGAAACCCTCCTCGAAGAGGGTGACGCCCACGGCGGCCGCCACCACCGGGTTCACCACCGTCACCGTGGCCAGCGGCGCCGTCAGCCCCGCGCCCCGGTAGGCGGCCTGCGACAGCAGCAGTCCGAGCGCCGCCAGCACGGCGACCGCGGCCGCGTCCGGCACCAGGCCCCCCAGCCCCTCCCCGGAGTCCGGGGCGAAGCCCTCGGCCACCGACTTCGTGAACACCGAGGCCATCCCGAACGCCGTACCGGCCGCCGCGGCCAGCAGCACGCTGCGCAGCACCGCCCGCCGCATCCGCCCCGCCGCCGGCACCAGTACGGCCACCACCACCGCCGTCACGGTCAGCAGCAGGCTCCGCTCCCCGCCGGCCAGGGCCTGGTGCCCGCGCCCCTCGCCGCCCGTCAGGGCCAGCAGCCCGGCCAGGCCCACCGTCGCGAGCAGGGCCCCGCGCCAGGCCGCCGCGCCCGCCCGCCGCCCCACGAACGCGGCCGCCATCGGCAGGGCGAAGACGATGGTCAGCGCACCGAGCGGCTGGACCAGGCTCAGCGGCCCGTACGCCAGCGCCACCACGTGCAGCAGGGCGCCCAGGCAGTTCAGCGAGACCGCCGCCCACCAGCCCGGGCTGCGCAGCGGAGCCAGGGCGCGGCGGTCCGCGGAGCTCGCCGCGACGTGTTCCTGGAGGATCGCGCCGCCCGCGTAAGCGACGGCCGACACCAGGCAGAGCAGAACCGACAGGGCCAGGGCACTCATGGATCCACCATGCCGCAACCGGGCCCGCGGTTCATCCGTCCACGGGCGTCTTGATCGAAGGCCGAGTCATCCTCATGGCATACACCAGAGGGAGTACGCGCAAGCCGCACCCGTGCGGACGAAAGGGGTTGATCCCCTGCATACCGTGACAGCGCGCTCGCGGTCGGTGAGGGTCCCGCGAACGGGTTTGGTCCCGGGCGTGTCGGATCCGTACAGTTTCCGTTTTGGGGACTTCCGCAGCAGGCGGACGCGGACGAGCGAGCAAGGAACGGCAGCGGCCATGACGGTGACCGATACCGAAGACAACCAGGCATACGGGCCGGGCATCGACCCCGAGCGCCTCGCCGTCTGCCTCAGCGTGCTCGACGAGCTCGACAAGATCGACGTCGACCACCCGGACGCCATCACCGTACGCCGCGCCACCGCCGGTATCTACCGGACGGTCAAGCAGCGCCGCCGCCAGGAGCGCCGCGCCGCGAAGACCGCCAACGACAAGGCCGTCACCGAGGCCACCGCGACCGGCTCCGCCGAGCGCATCGACGACGAGACCGAGGGCATCCTGCCCACCTCCGTCACCGAGGCCGGCCGGATCGCCGGGATACTCCAGCGCCCGCGCTCCTGCTACGTCTGCAAGACGCGGTACGTCGAGGTCGACTACTTCTACCACCAGCTCTGCCCGGACTGCGCCGCCCACAACCGGGCCAAGCGCGAGGCCCGCGCCGACCTCTCCGGCAAGCGCGCGCTGCTCACCGGCGGCCGGGCCAAGATCGGCATGTACATCGCGCTGCGGCTGCTGCGCGACGGCGCCCACACCACGATCACCACCCGCTTCCCCAAGGACGCCATCCGCCGCTTCAAGGCGATGGAGGACTCGGCGGACTGGATGCACCGCCTGGAGGTCGTCGGCATCGACCTGCGCGACCCCGCCCAGGCCGTGGCCCTCGCCGACCAGGTCTCCGCGGCCGGCCCGCTGGACATCCTGATCAACAACGCGACGCAGACCGTGCGCCGCCTGCCCACCGCCTACGCCGCGCTCGTCGAGGGCGAGAGCGCCCCGCTGCCGGCCGGCGAGCTCCCCGCCCACCACGTCATCGGCGCCTTCAACTCGGGCGCGGTGGACGGCCTGGCGGCGCTGCCCGTCGGGGTGAGCGGACTGGAGGCGCAGAAGGTCGCCGACCTCGCCCTGGTCGCGGGCAACGCCAGCCTGGAGCGGCACCTCGCCGGCACCGCCATCGACGCGGGCGGGCTGCTGCCCGACGTCGTGGAGACCAACACCTGGGTGCAGACCATCGACCAGATCTCCCCGGTGGAGCTGCTCGAGACCCAGCTCTGCAACTACACCTCCCCGTTCATCCTGATCAGCGCGCTGCGCCCGGCGATGGCCGAGGCCGCGCGCAAGGCCTCCAGCGGCCGCGCGTACGTGGTCAACGTCTCCGCGATGGAGGGCGTGTTCAGCCGCGGCTACAAGGGCGCGGGCCACCCGAACACCAACGCCGCCAAGGCCGCGATGAACATGGTGACGCGGACCAGCGGCCAGGAGATGTTCCAGACCGACCGGATCCTGATGACCTCGGTCGACACCGGCTGGATCACCGACGAGCGCCCGCACTTCGACAAGCTGCGCCTGGCCGAGGAGGGCTTCCACGCTCCCCTCGACCTGGTCGACGGCGCGGCCCGCGTCTACGACCCCGTCGTCCGCGGCGAGGCCGGCGAGGACCTCTACGGGGTCTTCCTCAAGGACTACGCGCCCGCCAACTGGTAGCGGTGCCCCACGGGTCGGCCCCCGTCCCCGCGTGCGGCGGGACGGGGGCCGGCCCGTCATCCTTTCGGACCAATCCCGGCGTCAGAGTTGATAGGCCCCCGCCGCGACGAGTTCGAGCACCGGACGCCAGTCCTCCACGAGCCCCGCGTCCAGCCCCGCCGTCCGCCCGGCCTCCGCCGCCTGCCGCAGGGCCTCGGCGTCCTCGCCGGCGGCCGTGCGTCCGCGCAGCAGCCGCGCCACCCGGTCCCCCAGCAGCGCGCGGACCGCCTCGGCCGCCTCCGCCCCCGGGAGCCCGCCCAGGCCGTGGACCAGCCCGGCCACCTGGAGTTCCTTGTCGTACGGGTGCGAGCGGCGCAGCAGGGCCGCGGTCCGCAGCCCGAGGTCCCGGTCCGGCGTCCGCGGCCCGCCGTGGCGGGCGTGCAGCAGTTCCGTCAGCTCGTCGACACTGCCGATCACGGGCACCCCTGAGCCGGCCATCGCCGCTTCCCTCCGTCGTCCGCGCTCGCACGCCGCCGCCCCGCCTCCGCCGAGCAGATCAGCCCCGGTGGACACGCCGGGCGACGACTTCCTGAACTCGCGGCAAAAACAAGCGGTCCGGCGTGGATTTTACCGTTCCATCGAGCGGCCCCCCGCTCATATGTGTACCCTGAGGCGCAAGGATCCCCACCCGGGATCCGCTCCACCAAGGCGCCACCGCGTCCGGAAGACCTTTTAATTTCCCTATCCGGCATGCGGTCGAGCCTGCCGGGTTACGCGACACAAGGGAGTGCGCGGTGACTGAGACGACCAAGCCCAACCCGACCATGGAGCTGACGGGACGGGCGAACCCCCGCTCCGACGAACTCGGCAGCCTCGAGGTCTGGGCCCGATCCGCCCCGATCCGGCTGGCCGGCTACGAGGACGACCTCGCCGAGCCGCACATCCTGCCCGGCATCGACTAGGCCCGAACGCGCCCGGGCCGGACCCGCCAGAGCCACCGGCCCACGGCACGCCCCACGCCCCCGCACCCCACGGTGACGGGGGCGCGGCACGACCGGCCGGACCCGGCCGGAGGTTCCCGTTCCCGATCAGCCCTCAGCGTCATCGCCGACAGCGATCACGGCTTTCCCCGCCCCGCCCGCCCGGGCAGGCTGACCGGTATGAAGAAGCTGCTGATGCTGGGCGGGACCGAGTTCGTCGGCCGCGCGACCACCGAGGACGCCCTGGAACGGGGCTGGGA
>NZ_JZWV01000448.1 GCF_000966975.1 Streptomyces katrae
GGAACGGGGCTGGGACGTCACCGTGTTCCACCGGGGCAACCACGCCCCGCCGCCCGGCGTCCGCGCCGTGCACGGAGACCGCACCGCCCCCGGGGGCCTGGACGGCCTCGCCGAAGGGGCCTGGGACCTCGTCGTCGACACGTGGAGCGGCGCCCCCACCGCCGTACGGGACGCGGCCCGCGCGCTCGCCGGCCGCGCCGGACAGTACACCTACATCTCCACCCGGTCCGTGTACGCCTACCCCGGCCCGGCCGGCCTGACCGAGGACGGCCCCCTGGTCGAGGGCTCACCCGACGCCGAGGCCACCGCCTACCCCCAGGACAAGCGCGGCGGCGAGCTCGCGGCCACGGACGCCTTCGGCGACCGCGCCCTCCTGGTGCGCGCCGGCCTCATCCTCGGCCCTTACGAGAACGTCGGCCGCCTGCCCTGGTGGCTGAACCGCACCGNGGCCCCACCCTCGCCCCCGGCCCCCGCGACCTGCCGATGCAGTACATCGACGTACGCGACCTCGCGCACTGGACCCTCGACGCCGCCGAGGCCGGCCTCTCCGGCCCGTACGACGTGGTGTCCCCGCCCGGCCACACCACCATGGGCGCCTTCCTCGAAGCCTGCGCGGCCGTCACCGGAGGTGCCGCGGAACTCCGCTGGACCGACCCGGCCCGCATCGCCGAGGCGGGCATCGAGCCCTGGACCGAACTGCCGTGCTGGCTGCCCCCGGGCGAGCTGCACGACCACATGTTCCGCAGCGACGTCGGCAAGGCCCTCGCCGCCGGCCTGAAGTGCCGCCCGGTCGAGGAGACCGTCGCCGACACCTGGACCTGGCTGCGGTCCCTCGGCGGCGTGGCGCCGCAGCGCCCGGACCGGACGTCCAAGGGCCTCGACCCCGAGCGGGAGGCGGCGCTACTCGGGCTCTGAGTCGGCGGCCCCGGCGAGACGGGTCGGCGGCATGTACTCGCGCAGCGGCCGCCGGTGCCACCAGGCGCCCGTCTCGCGCAACTCCCGCCAGGTGGTGAACCGGTAGCGGTACAGCCTGGCCCGCACGAACCGCGGCGGGGCGTCCGGGAACGGGTTGTGGCGCAGCAGCCGCAGCGTGTCCCGGTCGCCCGCCAGCAGCCGCTCCACGAAGGGCCCGAACCAGTCCCGCGCGTAGCCGGGGGAGAGCGCCGCGAACCACATCAGCCAGTCGAGGCGAAGGTGGTACGGGGCGAACTGGCGCGGCATCCGCCGTAGTTCGCCGGGCTTCCCCTTGAACCCGTACTCCCGCCAGTCGCCGTTCTCCAGCGGTACCCGGTCCGAGGTGCCCTCCACCACGACCTCGTCGCGGATCCGGCCGACCGTGCCGAAGGCCCCGTAGGTGTTGACCAGGTGCAGCGAGTCGAAGGAGCGGTTCATCACCTGGCGCCGCGAGATCATGTTCGCCACCGGGTGCCGGCTCAGCACCAGCACCAGCACGGTCACCGCGCACACCAGGACCACGTACCAGACCGGCGCCCCGCGCGAGGCCGCGGCGGGCGGCGGACCGGCGAGCCCCGTGAAGTCGACGGCCGACAGGGCGACGGTGATCGTGATCCAGTTCAGCCAGGCGAAGTTCCCCGAGAACACCAGCCACAGCTGGGTGGCCACCATGATCCCGGCCGCGTACGAGGCCACCGGCTGCGGGGTGAACAGCAGCACCGGGACGGCGAGTTGCGTGACGTGGTTCGCGGCGCACTCCACCCGGTGCAGCGGCTTGGGCAGGTGGTGGAAGAACCAGCTCAGCGGCCCCGGCATCGGCTGCGTCTCGTGGTGGTAGTAGAGACAGGTCAGCCGCCGCCAGCAGGCGTCCCCGCGCATCTTGATCAGCCCGGCACCGAACTCCACCCGGAACAGCACCCACCGCAGCAGCCACAGCACCAGCACCGGCGGCCCGGCCCGGGCGTTCCCGAGGAAGACCGCGAGGAAGCCCACCTCCAGCAGCAGCGACTCCCACCCGAAGGAGTACCAGGTCTGCCCCACGTTGACGATCGACAGGTAGAGCAGCCACAGCACCGCCCACATCCCCATCGCCGCGCCCAGCGGCACCAGGTCCCCGGCGCCCAGGACGAGGGCCGCCGACAGGGCCGCTCCGGCCCAGGCGCAGCCGGCGAAGAGTCCGTCCGAGTAGCGCAGTTGGAACAGGCTCGGGGCGTGCCGGAAGGGCACGTACCGCACGTAGCGCGGCACGGGGAGCATGCCGTGCGCCCCGATCAGGGCCCGGAACTGCAGGGCGGCCCCGACGAAGGCGAAGACGTAGACACCGGCGAGGGCCCGCTGGAAGACCAGCCGGCCCAGCCAGTACCCGGGTGCCGTGAACCAGTCCATCGATTCCAGTATCAGGCGGTGGCGGCCAGCGCGCGCAGGTGGCGTCCGAGCAGCCGGGCGTATCCGCGCTGGAGGACGGGTACGAGGGGACCCGCGAGCCGTGTGTACCAGGAGGCGGGGCGGCTGAACGCGGTGACCTCGAACCACACCGTTCCGTCCGGGGCGAGCTCCACCAGGAAGGACTCCTCCCCGCTCTCGGGGTGCCCGGTGAGGGTGCCGTAGGCGAAACCGGCCAGGCCGGGGGCGTCCGGTGTCCAGACCACCTCGCAGGGCACGGTGATCCGCAGCGGGCCGAGGCCGAGCCCGATCTCCACCCGCCGCCCGGGGACGGCCGGGCCGTCCGCCCGGACGCTCGCGCCGGTGGCGCGGTGCATCCGGAAGGAGGTGACCGCCGCGCCGGCCGCCTCGAAGACCTCCCTGCCGTGGCCGATGGGGGCGCGGTGGTGCAGGTGGTGGTAGCCGTCGGGCAGCGGCCGCCGGAGGGTGGCACCGCGTTCGGGGTAGCTGAGGACGCGCCGACCGGTGCTGATGAGGCGGGTCACGGTGTCTCCGTTCGAGTGGGTGCGGCAGGGGGTAGGGGTCGGGTGAGGAGGGCCGCCGGCCGGGGGCTCGGGGCCCGGTCGTCGGCCATCCGCCGCCACGCCAGCAGCGAGCACAGGGCGAAGCCGAGCGCGTTGCCCAGGCCGTGGGTGGCCGCCATCCAGGTCAGGGTGGGGTGGACGACGCCGGTGGCCTCGCCGGCGGCCCACCACAGGGCCAGCAGCATCGTGGCGATCAGCACCGCGGCCGAGGTGGCGAGCAGCGTGCCCGTCACCCGGTCGCGGGCGGCGGGCCGCAGCTCCCGCCAGGTCACCAGCGCCACCGTCCACATGCCCCCGGTGAGGACGACCGCGCCCAGCAGCTCCGCCCAGTCGTCCACGAAGTACCCGAGCAGCACGAGCAGGGTCCCCGCGGGCACGCTGTACGCAGCCCAGCGCGCCTGCCGCCCGGTCGCCGCCGACCGGCACACCAGGCCGGCGACGAGGGCCGCCGTGAACCCGGCGAAGTGGAAGTGCGGGACGGTCAGGGCCAGGACGTCCAGGTCGAAGCCGAAGAGCCGGTACCCTGCCCGCTCGGCGACCAGGGCGGTCCCGGCGACCGAGGGCGAGGCCAGGGCGGTCAGCACCGCCACCTCGGACGGGCCGGGGGAGCGGGTGCCCCCGGCCCGGACGAGGCGGCGCAGCCGGGTCCCTGCCGCGCACAGCAGGACCAGGGCGGCGGCCGCGTACAGGGCGGCGAGCGCGGTGGCGGCGCTGCCGCGCGGCAGCCACGGCGACAGCGCCCCGGGGGCGGCCGCCCAGGGCCACAGCCGGGCCGGCGTGCCCAGCCCGGCCGGGTCGATCAGGCGCAGGCCGACGGGGACGGCGTAGAGCATCCCCAGGGCGACGATCAGGTTCACGAGCACGGCCACCGGCCCACTCCTTTGAACGTGTTCAAGTCCGACGCCCCTCACCTTAGGCGCTTTCTTGAACGTGTTCAATGCGTGCTCGGTGCGCATCTGCCGGAACTCCGGTTGCGGCCCCGGGAAGGATGCGGCAGACAAGAGAGGAGCAACCGGGGCGAAAAGGGAGAGCCAGCGTGAACGACGTCAACGACGTGCCCGCACCGACACCCCGTCAGGCGCCGCGCCGTCATGTACCGGCCGGCGCCGCAGTCTTGGCGCTCCTCGGCCTGATCGCCGCCGGCTGCGGCGCCCAGGATCCGGAGCAGACCAAGGGCGCCGCCGCCGAGAGCCAGGAGCTCACCCTCCAGCCCGTGGGCGCCGCCGGACCCGACCCCTTCACCGCCTCCACCTCAACGGCCGAGTCGGCCCCCGTACAGCCCCCGGTGCCGAACCGGACCGGCCAGGGCATCCGCACCGTCGGCGCCGCCACCCCCGGCCTGTACGGCGGGACGAACCGGCTCGGCAGCTGCGACGTCGAACGCCAGGCCGCCTACCTCACCGCGGACGACGCCAAGGCCCGCGCCTTCGCCCAGGCCACCGGGATCGAGCAGGAGAAGATCCCCGAGTTCCTGCGGGGCCTCACGCCCGTGGTCCTGCGCGCCGACACCCGGATCACGAACCACGGCTTCCGCGACGGCCGCGCCGACGGCTACCAGTCCGTCCTCCAGGCCGGCACGGCCGTCCTGGTGGACGACCACGGCATGCCCAGGGTCCGCTGCGGCTGCGGCAACCCCCTGGCCGCCCCCCGCTCGGCCAAGGGGAGCCCGGTGCTCAAGGGGGACCAGTGGAACGGCTACCGGCCCAACCAGGTCATCGTCATCGAGCCCACCATCCAGCCGGTCAAGAGGCTGCTCATCGTCAACGTGGCCGACAACACCTGGATCGAACGGAAGGCCGGTGACGACGGCGCCCAGGACAAGGCGCCGAAGGTCCCGCCCCCCTACGACCCGGCCGAGGGCATCCCCGACGCGCCCCCGACGCCACCGGACGACCCCTCCGACCCCTGCGCCACCCCCGGCCAGGGCGGTTCGCCCCGGACCGCCCCGCCCCGCACCCCGGCCCCTCCGCCCCGCCGGCCGGACCGCCCCCGCACCAGCCCCCGCCGGCCGGACCCCAGAGCCTGCCGGAGACGGCCCCGCCGCTGGACACGTCCCAGAGCCTGCCGGAGACGGCTCCGCCGCTGGACACGTCCCAGAGCCTGCCCGAGACCGCCCCGCCCCTGGACACGTCCCACAGCCTGCCCGAGACCGCCCCGCCGCTGGACGCGCCCGCCGCCGGAGCCCAGAACCTGCCCGAGACGGCCCCGCCCCTGGACACGCCCGGGCAGGCGGGCCCCACTCCCGCCGAGACCGCGCCACCGGCCGCGCCGCCCGCCGCCGGGCCGCCCGGGGCCCAGGCACCGGGCCAGGCCGGCCCCCTGGACGAGCAGCTGCCGATCCCCGCAGAAC
>NZ_JZWV01000056.1 GCF_000966975.1 Streptomyces katrae
CCCGCCTGTGGTCGCTGCCTGCGGCAAAGGACGACGGAAGTGTCCTCCGGGGCCGGGAGGCGCGTCAGATCGCTACGCGCTTCTCATTTCTCGGCGTCCGGCGCCCGTCTCGGGTTGATCGTCCTCTTGCCCGCAAGGGACGCCGAACAGACCGGCCCGTCAGCCCCCGCCGTCGATCCTCAGCCGGAGGCGAAGGGTGCAGCCTCCGGGGCGGCTGTCGGTGTCGATGCCGATGGTCTCCGGGCCCCGGTCGGCCGATACCGTGCGGGTCGAACCCGGAGGCAATGCGTTCGGGCACTGGCCGGCGTTCCCGTCCGCGTAGTACTGGAAGTCGAGCTGGACGAGGGTGATCCCCGTCTGCTGCACGGCGAAGGTGAGCGCGCAGCCACCCATGCGGTCGTCGGTGTCGATGCGGATGCCGGGGCCAAAGGTCCGGACGTCCGACCGGATGGGCACGCGGTGTTCGCCCTGGTTCCCACACTGGTTGGGGTCCGCGAACGGCGTGGCCCTCCACTCGTAGGTCAGTCCGGCGTTCTGCATGAAGCCTTCCCGGTCGAAGACACCGAAGGCCAGCTGGCAGCCGCCTCGGCGTCCGTCCGTGTCGAATCGGATCACATCCGTCCACCGGTTCTCCTCGACCCACTGGTCCCCCGTTCTGCCGCCGCATTGACCGGGGTCGCCGTCAGGATTGAACCGGATGCCGATTTCCGCGGGGAAAAGGAGCCGATCCTGGGCCAGCGCGTGCGGTGTCGGCAGAACGGCCGTCGCGAACACGGCCATTGCTGCCGAACCGAAGACCGCGAGCCTTTGTGCGACGCGCTTCATGTCATCGACTCCCCTCGATGCGAGATCATCGAGACACAGCAAAGCGAGCAGCGTGAACACGCCAAGCAGAAAGCCGACCTGACAGGCCGTAGACCACCCGAAAGGCCCAAGGCCTGGTCCAGAGGCCACTCTGCTCGTCATTTGGCGCACCCATCAGCCCAAGACGGCTCGCGGCCGCCGAAGAAGGTAAGCGCGTAGCGATCTGACGCGCCCGCTGGGTCCGGATGCCATCCGGTTCGTCCTCCGGTGCAGGTATCAGCCCCAGACGGCAGCCGGACGCCGAAAACCGGGCAGCGCGTAGCGATCTGGGGCGCCTCCCG
>NZ_JZWV01000057.1 GCF_000966975.1 Streptomyces katrae
CCCCGCCCGCCCCTCAGTCCCACTGTCGGGCGGCCAGGGTTTCGACCGGGTGCGGCTTGCCGATGACGGCCAGGGCGATGAAGAAGTTGATCTGGCCGATCGCGATGGTCAGGGTGGCCAGCGCCTTCTCGTCGTAGTGCTTCGCCGCCTCCGCGTACAGCTCGTCCGACACCCGCTCCTTTCCCGGTGCCGCCGGCTGGAGGGTGGCCTCCACCAGGGCGAGGGCGGCGCGTTCCGCCGGGCTGAAGCAGAGGGCGTCCTGCCAGGAGGCGACGGCGGTGATCTGCTCCTCGGAGACCCCCGCCTTCCGCAGGAAGCCGGTGTTCAGGATGGTCAGGTAGGTGTTGTTGACGATCTGCCCCGCGCGCAGGTGGACGAGGCTGATGGTGCTGCGGGGGACCGACCGGTTGCCGGTGGCGCGGAAGAGGGCGGCGCTGATGTCGGCCAGTTCCGGCACGAACTCGCCCGGGTTCGGCATGCGGGAGATGGAGGTGGTCGCGGTGGTCGGGGTGTCCGTCATGGCTGCCCGTCTCCTCGGGTGGTGGCCGCCGCCGGGTGCGTCGGCCTCACCTCACTGACGCCTGGGCGGACCCTGATGTGACAGCCCCGGCCGGGAAGCCTCAGGCCTCCCCGTCCGGCCCCTCCGAGCCCTCCGGCCCCGCCTCGGCCTCCGGCTTCGTGTGGAGGATCTCGCGAGCCTGTTCCGCCGCCCGGGTGATGCTCTCGGAGACGAAGTCGACGAAGCGGGCGATGTTCTCCAGACGGACGCCCGCCGGGGTCTGGGGGCCGAGGACGCCGACGCCCTCACGGGCGGTCTCCGCCAGCTGGGCCGTGCCCTTGGCGCTGGCGATCATCGACTGGTACCAGACGTCGTTGTCGCAGACGTACCGTTCCCGCCGCCGCTCGTCGCGTTCCCGGCGGACGAGGCCCTGGGTCTCCAGGAACGCGATCGCCTTGGAGATCGACGCCGGGCTGACCTGGAGCCGCTGGACGAGTTCCGCCGCGGTGAGGCTGCCGGAGTCGCTGGTGTAGAGGCAGGTCATGACCCGGGCCATCATCTTCGGCGTGCCCGTCGCGATGAGCACCGTCGTGAACGTCTCCTCGTACGCGGCCACCGCCTCGGGGTCGCGTCCGTGCGCCGGCGGCGGGGCCTCCGGGCCCCGGGGCGCCGCCTGCTTGCGGCGGTGGGCGCGGTGCTCGGTGGCGCGGTGGGCCAGGTCGGCACGGTAGGAGGCGGGGCCGCCGTTGCGCATGACCTCGCGGGTGACGGTGGAGGTCGGGCGGTCGAGCCGCCTGGCGATCTCGGCGTAGGCGAGTCCGTCGGCCAGACCGAGCGCGATCTGCTGGCGTTCGGACTGGGTGAGTCTGCCTCCGGGCATTGCGTCCTCCTCGATGTGCGCGGCAAGGCGGCCAGCATAGCGTTCAGCTTCAGTTCATTGCAATGAACGCCAAGGTTTCGTTGCGTTAGATTCTGAATCGATGCAACGATTTGAAGCCTCTGACCTGCCAGAATAAGCATTCTGCGCAACGACGCCGTTGCCACTTCTGCGAACGCAACTTAGCGTTTCTCCTGTCAGAAACCCCGCCAGGCAAGCAGACGCAGGAGACCACGATGAACACGTTCGCCACCACCGCCGCCGTCTCGACCGTCCTCGACATCCCGGCCGGACGCGTCCGCCTCGTCGCCGCCGACCGCGCCGACGCCGCGGTCGAGGTCCGCCCGATGGACGCCGCGAAGGGCCGGGACGTCAAGGCGGCCGAGGAGACCACGGTCGAGTTCCGGGACGGGGTCCTGCGGATCGCCGCCGCACCGGGCAGGAGCCGGGTCATGGGCAACTCCGGCCAGGTCGAAGTGACCGTGCAGCTGCCCGCCGGCTCGCACGTCACGGCGACCGTGGCCGCCGCGGAGTTCCGCACCGCCGGACCGCTCGGCGAGCTCGTCTTCGAGGGCGCGCAGGCCGAGGTCACGGTGGACGAGGCCACCTCCGCCCGGCTGACCCTCCAGGCCGGTGACGTCGTACTCGGCCGCCTGAACGGTCCCGCGGAGATCAGCACCCAGAAGGGCGACATCACCATCGCCGAGGCCACGAAGGGCGACGTCATCCTGACCACCCAGCACGGCACCATCTCGGTCGGCGCCGCCCCCGGGGTCTCCGCCACCCTCGACGCCGGCACGAGCTACGGCCGGATCCACAACGCGCTGAACAACACCGACGGCGCCGCGGCCGCCCTCACCATCCGCGCGACCACCTCGTACGGCGACATCACCGCCCGCAGCCTCTGACCGGCCCCCGCATGAGCAGCGGCAGAACCCACCGCGACCGCACCACCCGCACCACCCGGACGACCCGCACCACCTACCCACCCCACTTACGCCCTTGAGGAGCACACCACCATGACCGCCAACCACCACCGCCCCGAGCTCCAGCAGGCCATCCAGGACATCGTCGATTCCGGCTGGGCCGGGGTGCAGCTGCGGGTGAACGACCCGCGCGGCGAGTGGGTCGGCAGTGCCGGGGTGGCCCAGATGGGCGGCAGCGCCAAGCCGCCGACCGACGGGCACTTCCGGATCGGCAGCAACACCAAGTCCTTCACCGCCACCCTCGTCCTCCTCCTGGTGGCCGACGGCCGCCTCGA
Organism: Streptomyces katrae; assembly: GCF_000966975.1. GTDB lineage: Bacteria > Actinomycetota > Actinomycetes > Streptomycetales > Streptomycetaceae > Streptomyces > Streptomyces katrae. Next base: position 2,638 of record NZ_JZWV01000057.1, read on the forward strand.
ACTCGACGGCCCGGTCGCCGACCACCTCCCCGAGTACGGGCTGGACCCGCGGATCACCCTCCGGATGGTGCTCCAGCACACCAGCGGGCTCTTCAACTTCACCGGCGAGTACTACGAGGACGGGACCACCGCCCCCGGGATCGCCTGGGAGGGCCAGGAATGGGTGGACAACCTGCTGCGCACCTACCGCCCCGAGGAACTGGTCCGGCTGGCCCTGTCCAAGCCCGCGCGGTTCGAGCCGGGGACGGACTGGAGCTACTCCAACACCAACTACGTCCTGCTCCGCCTGCTGGTCGAGAAGGTCACCGGCCGCCCGTTCGCCGAGGAGATGCGGACCCGGATCCTCGACCCGCTGGGCCTGTCGGGCACCGTGGTGCCGGACGCGTCGCCGGAGATCCCCGAGCCGCACGCCCACGCGACGTACACCTACCGGCACGGGGACGAGTGGAAGACCCTGGACGTCACCCGCTCGAACCCGTCCTGGATCTCCGCCGCCGGTGACATGATCTCGACCACCCGCGACCTGCACGTCTTCTTCTCCGCCCTCATGGGCGGCCGGATCCTCCCCGCCGGACTGCTGGAGGAGATGCGCACCCCGCACCCCAAGCTGAACTACGGCCTCGGGCTGTTCGTGCAGCAGACGGAGGACGGCGGCACCGTCTACACCCACAACGGCGGCATGTGGGGCTGGGGAGCGCTGATGTTCAGCTCGCCCGACGGCACGACCACCCTCACCGCCTCGCTGACCTGCGGGGACGCCCGGCTCGACATGATGCAGGTGGGGGAGCTGTTCGGGCAGGCCCAGAAGCGGCTGGTCGCCGAGGTGTTCTGAGCCGGTGGTACGACGGAGGGGCGGGGCACGCCATGCGTGCCCCGCCCCTCGACGCGTTACCGCTGTACTGCCTACAGGAACGAGTTGATCTCGATCGTCTCGGTGCGGCCCGGGCCGACGCCGATCGCGGAGATCGGGGCGCCCGACATCTCCTCCAGTGCCTTCACGTAGTTCTGCGCGTTCTTCGGCAGGTCGGCGAAGGTCTTGGCCTTGGTGATGTCCTCGGACCAGCCCGGCAGGGTTTCGTAGATCGGCTTCGCGTGGTGGAAGTCGGTCTGCGAGTAGGGCAGCTCCTCGACGCGCTTGCCGTCGATCTCGTACGCGACGCAGACCGGGATCTCCTCCCAGCCGGTCAGCACGTCGAGCTTGGTGAGGAAGAAGTCCGTCAGGCCGTTCACGCGGGTGGCGTAGCGGGCGATCGGGGCGTCGAACCAGCCGCAGCGGCGGTCGCGGCCGGTGGTCACGCCGCGCTCGCCGCCGATGCGGCGCAGCGCCTCGCCGTCCTCGTCGAACAGCTCGGTCGGGAACGGACCGGCGCCGACGCGGGTGGTGTAGGCCTTGAGGATGCCGATGACGCGGCTGATCTTCGTCGGGCCCACGCCGGTGCCGGTGCAGGCGCCGCCGGCGGTCGGGTTCGAGGAGGTGACGAAGGGGTACGTGCCGTGGTCGACGTCGAGCAGGGTGCCCTGGCCGCCCTCGAAGAGCACGACCTTGTCCTCGTCCAGCGCGTTGTTGAGGATCAGGGTGGTGTCGGCGACGTACGGCTTGATCTGCTCCGCGTACTGGAGCATCTCCTCGACGATCGCGTCGACCTCGATGGCGCGGCGGTTGTAGAGCTTGGCGAGGAGCTGGTTCTTGTTCTCCAGCGCCGCCTCGACCTTCTGGCTGAGGATGGACTCGTCGTACAGGTCCTGGACGCGGATGCCGACGCGGTTGATCTTGTCCGCGTAGGTCGGGCCGATGCCGCGGCCGGTCGTACCGATCTTGCGCTTGCCGAGGAAGCGCTCGCCGACCTTGTCGAGGGTGACGTTGTACGGCGTGATGAGGTGCGCGTTGCCGCTGATGAGCAGCTTGGAGGTGTCGATGCCGCGTTCGTTCAGGCCGCGCAGCTCGGAGAGCAGGACGGCGGGGTCGACGACGACACCGTTGCCGATGACCGGCGTGCATCCGGGGGAGAGGATGCCGGAGGGGAGGAGGTGCAGCGCGTACTTCTGGTCGCCTACGACCACCGTGTGGCCGGCGTTGTTGCCACCCTGGTAGCGCACCACATAGTCAACGGAACCACCGAGCAGGTCGGTGGCCTTTCCCTTGCCCTCGTCACCCCACTGAGCTCCGAGCAGCACAAGAGCGGGCACAGGCGTACACCTCTTCCGGATGGGGCATGTCCAAGGTCAGGGGGCGTACGACGATGTACACCGCAGGCTGAGCCGTCGGACCGGTGCCCCGGAATAGACGAAGGCCCTGGCGCAATAGCGCAAGGGCCTCTTGCACAAAGATGCTACCCGAGGAAGGACCGAGGTGTCGGCTCCAGAGCCCACCATGAGCCATGCGGGCGCGCCGGTAGGCGGTCTGCTCGTGCTCGTCGACCCGGTCGCCCGCCGTCTTGACGGCGAGTCCGTGCGAATCGCGAAGGATGTGCTGTCAGCGGGGGCTGCGGCGAAAATCTGCCTCCCGGATTCGCAGGAGGAATTTGCGCGGGCGCTCGCCCGCCGGGGTCATCGGCGGCCGGTGGTGGTGGGCGACGACGGGGCGCTGGTGCGCGCCGTGGGCCTGCTGCACGGGGAGCCGGGGCCCGGGGAGGTCGCCGTCTCGCTCGTACCGGTGGGGCCGGCGGGGTCGCTGGCGCTGGCGCGTTCGCTGGGGGTGCCGCTGTCGGTGGTGTTCGCGGCGCGGGCCGCGCTGGATGGGGTGACCCGGCCGCGGGACCTGCTGGTGGACGACTGCGGCGGGGTGGTGCTGGGCGGGCTGCGGATCGCCGCACCGCCGGCGCCGGCCGTGCGGCGGGCCGGGGGGTACCGGTCGCTGCTGCGGACCCTGCTGCCGGCTCCGGCGGCGGCGCCGGGGGCGGTGCAGTCGCTGCGGGTGGAGGTCGACGGGGTGGTCCTGGTGGACGCCGACCGTCCCGTGGAGGACGTCGCGGTACGGACCCGCGAGGACGGCGGGCCGGCCCGGGTGGTGGTCCGGCTCCCGGGCGGGGCGCCGCTGACCGGGTACGGGGAGGCGGTGACGGTGTCCGTGACGGGCCCCGCGGCGTCCTTCCACTACCGCGCCGACCACGCCCCAGCGGGCCTCCCGACCCGCCGCCGCACCTGGACCCGCCTCCCGTCCGCCTGGTCCCTGACCCTGCCGCGCGAGCTGGGTTCCTCCGGCCCCGCCGGCGTTTGAGGCCCGGGGGTACCCCCAGTGGTGGCTGTGGGGAGGGTCTGGGGCGGAGCCCCGCCACCGGGCGGCGGGGCGGCCGGTCAGAACTCGACCAGCAGCTCCCGCAGTCCCCGGATGACGTAGCCGTCCTGCCACTGCGGCTCCCGGACGAGCCGCATAGGCGGGAGCTTCTCGTCCAGCAGCGCGCCGAAGGAGGAGACCAGCTCCAGACGGGCGAGCGGGGCGCCCAGGCAGTAGTGGATGCCGGCGCCGAAGGTCAGGTGCGGGTTGTCGGCCCGGCCGAGGTCCAGTGCGTCCGGGTCCTCGAAGCGCGCCGGGTCCCGGTTGGCGGATCCGAAGAGCAGGGCGATCTCGGCGCCGCGCGGGATCACTGTGTCCCCCACCTCGATGTCGTCGAGGACCCAGCGCTCGAACATCTGGAGCGGTGTGTCGTAGCGCATGAGTTCATCCACAGCTGTGGACAACTTTTCGGGACCGGGGGATCCGGGGAGCGCGCGCAGCCCGGCGAGCTGTCCGGGATTGCGGAACAGGGCCCACCAGCCGTTGACGGTCGTGTTGACCGTCGCCTCGTGCCCGGCGTTCAGCAGGAGGACACAGGTGGAGATCATTTCCTGCTCGCTGAGCCGGCCCCCCTCATCGTGGGCGGCGATCAGCGCGGAGATCAAATCCGTGCCGGGGCGCCGGCGCCGCTCGGCGATCAGCTCCCGCAGATAGGCGCTGAACTCCACACTGGCCGTCACCGCCCGGCGCGCCGTCTCCGCGTCCGGCCGGAGCTCGAACATCCCGCAGATCGCCGCTGACCAGGGCCGCAGCAGCCCCCGGTCCGCCTCCGGGATCCCGAGCAGCTCGGCGATCACGGCCACCGGCAGCGGCTCGGCGACGGCTGTGAGCAGGTCCCCGCCCCCGTCGGCCAGCAGCCCGGCCACCAGCTCCCGTGCCAGCCGCTCCACGGCAGGCGCGAGCCGTTCGACGGTGCGCGGGGTGAACGCCTTCGACACCAGCCGCCGCACCCGCCCGTGCGCGGGGTCCTCCAGATCCAGCAGCCCGTTGCCGTTGAGCACGTGGAACGGCTCGTGCTCCGGCGGCGGGGCCTCCCGCCCGAACTCCTCGTGGCTGAACCGGTGCAGGTACGTCCGCCCCAGCCGGCGGTCCCGCAGCAGCGCGCTCACATCGGCGTAGTGCGACACCAGCCACTGCCCGGTCGCCGGCGACCACTCCGCCCGCCCCCGCTCCCGCAACTCCCGGTAGGCGGGGTACGGATCGGCGACGAAGGCGGCATCCCACGGATCAAAGCCCATCCCCGCAGCCTAAGCGGGTGTCACCAGCCGTGTCTCGTAGGCGTACACCGCCGCCTGCGTACGGTCCCGCAGCCCCAGTTTCACCAGGATCCGGCTCACATGCGTCTTGATCGTGGACTCCGCGACCAGCAGCCGGTCGGCTATCTCCGCATTGGACAGCCCCTGCGCGATCAGCACCAGCACCTCCGTCTCCCGCTCCGTCAACTCCCCCACCCCCGCCGGATCCGTGGCCCGCGAGACCTCTGACAGCTTCGAGAACTCCACGATCAGACGCTTCGTCACCGAAGGCGCCAGCAGCGCCTCCCCGGCCGCCACCACCCGCACCCCCTCCGCCAGCTGCCGGGCGGACGCGTCCTTCAGCAGGAACCCCGAAGCCCCCGCCCGCAGCGCCTGGTACACGTACTCGTCGAGGTCGAAGGTCGTCAGGACCAGCACCTTCGCGTCCACGTCCGCCGCGACGATGTGCCGGGTCGCCTCCAGCCCGTTCATCTCCGGCATCCGGATGTCCATCAGCACCACGTCCGGCCGCAGCGCCGCCACCTGCGCGATGGCCTGCCGGCCGTCGACCGCCTCACCGACGACCTCGATGCCCTCCATCGCGTTCAACAGGACGGAGAAGCCCTCGCGGACCATCATCTGGTCATCGACGATCAACACCCTGATCGTCATACCGGCGTCTCCTCCGGCTGCGGACGGCTGCGCACCGGCAGGAACACCGCCACCTCGTACCCGCCGCCGGGGCTCTCCCCGGCCGTCATCTCCCCTTCCAGCATGGCCACCCGCTCCCGCATCCCCGTTATCCCGTGCCCGGCGCCCGGCGAGGGCCGGACGTCCCCGACCGCCGGACCGTTGACCACCCGTATCCCCAGGCCCCCCAGTACGTACGAGAGCTCCACCCCGGCCGCCGCCCCCGGCGCGTGCCGCAGGCTGTTGCTCAGGGCCTCCTGGACGATCCGGTACGCCGACAGCTCCACCCCCTGAGGCAGCTCGCGCACCGCCCCCGTGACCGTCTTCTCCACGCTCAGCCCCGCCTCCCGCACATTGGCCAGCAGCCCGTCCAGCGAGGCGAGCGTCGGCTGCGGGGCCTCGGGGGCCTCGTAGTCCGCGGACCGCACCACACCCAGTACCCGGCGCAGCTCCGTCAGCGCCGCCACCGCGTTCTCCCGGATGGTGGCGAACGCCGCCTCCAGCTCCGGCGGCGGGTTCTTCACCCGGTACGGGGCCGCCTCCGCCTGGATCGCCACCACCGACATGTGGTGGGCGACCACGTCGTGCAGTTCGCGCGCGATGGTCGTCCGCTCCTCCAGCAGCGTCCGCCGGTCCCGCTCGACGGCCGTCACCTCCTGCTGAGCCGTCACCTCCTGCCGGGCCTCCCGCCGGGTGTTGCGCACGGTCACGGCCAGCAGCACCATCGCCGAGGCGATGGCCATCGGCGCCGGCTGCACCGAGCCGGCCGAGCCCGCGAGGACCGGCAGGGCCGTCCCGAACAGCAACGTGACCACCCACATCCACCCGGCCACCCGGGGCCGGGACCGCAGCGCCACGAGGGTCATCACGGCGAGGTGCGCGACGAAGGTGGCCGGCGACCACGGCCAGACCATGACCTGGTCCTGGAGGACGGCCAGCACCGCGGCGACGGCCAGAGCCGCCCAGAACGCCCCCACGGGCCGCACCAGGGTCATCAGCACCGGCGCCGCCGCGAGCACTCCGACCAGCAACGCCTGGACCGGCGGCATCCCGTAGAAGTGGTCGGTGTTGCCCAGCAGGAACACGAAGAACGCCACCGCCGCCACCGCCGCATGCGGCAGGTAGGCGGCCCTCGGCCGTATCCGCCGGGGCAGCAGCCGGGGCAGCCGCCCGTCCGTCCGCATCGGCGCGAGCGGCCGGTAGACGAAGGGATCGGTGAGCAGATCGTCACGCAGGCTCTGGATCAAGCCCGAAGCCAGCCGCAGTTCGGGAGGCCGGGGGGTCGCCCCGGTGGTCGTCTCGGTCATGTCCTCACCGTAGGCCGGGGCCCGGTTCGTCCGCGTCGCCGCTGAAGGGGATTTCCGGAGGTCCCCCTCAGGTACTACGCGGGCCCGTCAGTAGCCCGTCGGACGGACCAGACCCGTCTCGTACGCGAACACCGCCGCCTGTGTGCGGTCCCGCAGGCCGAGCTTCACCAGGATCCGGCCCACATGCGTCTTCACCGTCTGCTCCGCCAGCACCAGGTGCCCCGCGATCTCCGCGTTGGACAGCCCCTGGGCGATCAGCGACAGCACCTCCGTCTCCCGCTCCGTCAGATCCTGCAGCCGAGCCCTGGACGGCGCCCGCGGGGCACCCAGCCGGGAGAACTCGGTGATCAGCCGCTTCGTGATGTTCGGCGACAGCAGGGCCTCGCCGGCGGCCACCACCCGTACCGCCTCGGCCAGCTGATCGGCAGAGGCGTCCTTCAGCAGGAACCCGGAGGCACCGGCGCGCAGCGCCTCGTACACGTACTCGTCCAGGTCGAAGGTGGTCAGCACGAGCACCTTGACCGCGCAGTCCGGGACGGCGGTGATGACCGAGGTGGCCTCGATGCCGCCCATCCCGGGCATACGGATGTCCATCAGCACCACGTCCGGACCGAGTTCGGCGGCCTGCGCCACCGCGTCCGCGCCGTCGACGGCCTGACCGACCACCTCGATGTCGGGCTGGGAGTTCAGCAGGACGGTGAACCCCTGCCGGACCATCATCTGATCGTCGGCGATCATCACCCTGATCGGAGTGCTCATGCGTCCTTCTTCGTCTCGTAGGAGGACCGGCCGGGCGGATCCATGGGGAGGACGGCGCTCACCTCGTACCCACCGTCGGGGCGCGGACCGGCGGCCAGTTCGCCCCCCAGCATGCCCGCCCGCTCACGCATCCCGAGCAGCCCGTGCCCGGCACCCGGCGAGGGCGGGGCGGGCCTGGTCGGAGCCGAGTTGGCGATGCACAGGTGCAGGTCACGGGGCCCGTAGGCGATCCCGACCTCCACCCGGGAACCGGGGGCGTGCCGCAGGCAGTTGCTCAGCGCCTCCTGCACGATCCGGTACGCCGTCAGCTCGACGCCCGGAGTCAGCGGCCGACGTATCCCCGCCACCTCCTGGGTGACCTCCAGCCCGGCGCCGCGCACGTTGTCCACGAGCCCGTCCAGTTCGGCGAGGGTGGGCTGCGGATGGTGCGGGTCGGCCGGATCGCCGGCCTGCTCGGACCGCAGCACGCCCAGGACCCGGCGCAGTTCCGTCAGGGCCTCCAGGGCGTTCTCGCGGATGCCCGCCAGGTTCTCCTTCAGCTCCTCGGACGGGTTCTCCACCAGGTGCGGGGCGACCTGCGCCTGGATGGAGATCACCGACATGTGGTGGGCGACCACGTCGTGCAGCTCGCGGGCGATGCGGCTGCGCTCCTCCAGCAGGGTCCGCCGGGCCCGCTCCTCCTCCGTCAGGCTCTCCTGCGCGACGAGCTGGCTGCGGGCCAGCCGCGTCGCCCGCAGGGCGTACCCGAGGAGCCCGGCGAAACCGAAGACGAGGAGCGCGCCGATCGCGCTGCTCTGGCTGCGCTCCGGCCTGAACAGGGCCTCGGCCACGCCGGTACAGGCGACGGACACACCGATGACCGCCGCCGTCACCTTCGGCGGCACGCGCAGGGCCACGAGCAGCACCAGCGGGGCGAAGGCGAAGGGCCCGAGCGGCGTCCAGGGCCAGCTCTGGCCCTGTCCGACGTCGCCGTGGATCGTGGCGGCGACGAACCCGGCCGTCACCAGCCCGAGCCACCAGGCGGCGATCGGCCGGAACATCGCGGCCACGATCGAGAAACCGGTGAAGAGGGACAGGACGACGATGCGCGGATCGTGCACGCGGTAGTGGTCCTGGAGCTGCGCGGACGTCATGAACCCGAAGAAGACCGCCGCGTACACGATGAGCCCGTGCGGCAGCCGGGCCAGCCAGCGGGGCCGCCTCATGGGCGGCAGCGGGTCCCGCCGGAGGGTGAACAACTGCCGGGCCACCCCGCGCACGCCGAGGCCGTCCTGCTCGGGGGAGGCCACCGGCGCGGGGGGCACGCTCTGCTCGTTCACGCCGCCCAGCCTAGGCACGGGACACCGCCGGTGAGCCTGCCGGGCGCCGCTCCCCCGGGGGCCGTCCGGCCTCCGGGCCGGCGCCCGGAGCACCCGCGGTACGGTCGACGGCCCGCGGCCGGGGCCGCTCGTGCACCCGGAACGCGGCCCAGCAGACGGCCAGGGCACCCGCGAACACCGGCAGCCACAGCAGCCGGGCGACGACCCAACCCCCCGAACCGGGCACCGTGTGCAGGCCGGGCAGATCGGTGGAGACCAGCAGCCCGAGCGCGGTGACGGCCATCATCGAGGTCTGGTGCCACAGGAACACGGTCATCGCCGACAGGTTCAGCAGCGCCACCTTCGCCCAGGTCCGGGGCCGGCGCATCACCCGGGCCAGCGGCTCGCGCACCAGCAGGGCCAGCCCGCACTGGGCCAGACCGAACGCGACGGCGGCCAGCGTCGGCGGGTTCAGGTTCGATATCGCCGCCCCGGGCACCCCCACCATGGACGCCGGGTACCCGCCCCAGAGGACCAGCGCGGCGGTGGCGGCCGCACCACCGCCCAGCAGCAACAGGGCCGGACCCCGCCGGGCGAACGCACCCCGGGCCCAGGCGGCCCCCAGGGTGTAGGGGACGAGCCAGCCGGCGGCGACGTTGACCCAGCCGGCCCACTGCGGCCCGCCGAAGCCGAACCGCCACACATCGACCCCCGCCACCACGGCCAGCGGCCACACCGGGGAGAGCCGGGCCACCAGCGGGGTCGCGGCGGTGAGCGCGGCGAACACCAGCAGGAACCACAGCGGTGACCACACGAGGGTGAGCAGCGTCCGCACGGTGTCCCACTCGGCCCCGCCCAGCAGCAGTCCGGCCGCCGCGACCGCCCAGACGGCGACCACCGCCGCCACGGGACGGAACAGCCGGCCCAGCCGCCGCCCGGCCCAGGCCCCGTACGAGACCCCGTGCGCCCGCGCCGACGCGTACCCCCGGGCCGCGACATGGCCGCCGACCAGGAAGAACACGGCCAGCGTCTGGAACACCCAGGACACCGGGGCCAGCCAGGGCATGCGCACCAGCGGGCTCGTGCCGTGCAGGGCGCCGTCGCTCGTGGTCAGGGCGGTGACCAGCCAGTGCCCGAGCACCACCCCGAGGATCGCGAGGGCCCGCAGGGCGTCCACGGCCCGGTCCCGCCCGGCCGGGGTCCCGCGGTCGATCCGCTCCGCGAGCGCGGCCCACCGGTCGCGTACCTCAGACATGCGGGACCACCTCCGGGCCGAGGACGATCCGGGCCAGGCTGTCGAGGGACGTGGTGCCGGGCTTGAGGTAGTCGCTGTGCCCGGCGGTGCCCGCGGCGAAGACCCGGGCGCCGAAGGCGGGGTCCACGGGATCGGTGCCGAACCCGACGCCGCCGAGCCGGACATGGGGCACGCCCCCGATCCAGTCCTCACTGCCCCGGCCGGCCCACACCCGCGCCCGGGTCGGCAGTCCGGCGGCGGAGTCCGCCCCGGTGCCCGGGCTGCCGAACAGGGCGACGTCCGTCACCCCGGGGCCGGTCGCCGTACGGGCGCACACCACCGAGCCGTAGGAGTGGCACAGCAGCGACACCCGGGCGCCGGCCGGCGCGAGAGCCGGCAACCCGGCCAGGAACGGCCCCAGTTCGGCGGCGGCCCGGTCGGCGCGGTCGGCGGTCAGCACGGTGGTGCTGACCGTGCCCGGCGTGTCGTACCCGAGCCAGGCGATCACCGCGGAGCGCGGGTGTTCCCGCGTCAGCCGCCGCTGGAGGCTGAGCGCGCCGTCGCGGAAGCGCCGGTAGGTGTCCAGGGTCGTGTCGGAGCCGGGCACCAGCACCGCTATCCGGTCGGCGGTGCCCAGATCCCCGAACACCTCTATGGCCCGGCCCCTGCCCCGCCCGTCGAAGCTGAGGAAACGGGCCTCCGCCGCCCCGTCCCTCGCCATCTCCCGCAGCTTCGCCGCCCGCTCGCTCCGGCCCGCCTCCTCGGCCATCCGGGCCGATTCGGCGAGGTTGGCGAGGTTGGCGGCATAGCGCTCCTGCGGGCCGGCGGACCCGGCGAGCACGGCCGGAGCCGGCGCCGGTACCCGGGGGGAGGCGGCGGCGGACACGGGGACCACCACGGCCGCGGCCACGAGCCCCGCCAGCAGCGTCCGCCGGATCCGTCCCCCGCGCCCACGTCCCCCACGCCCATGACCACGGCCCGTGCGCCCATGACTCCCGCGCCCACGGCTGCCGCCGTTGCGGTCGTCGTCACCGTTCCTGCCGATCAGCTCGCGGTCCATGGCCGTGCCCCCGTACTTCGCTCCCGGTCGGGCACTCGCCCGCTCCGGTACCGAAGTTAGGAATTCGCACCCCTGGTCGGCATCACACTGCGGAGCCGCCTTCGAAGTGGCTCTCAGGTATGACGCGCCCTACCTGAGAGCCAGAACCGCGGCTAGGGTCCGGTAATGATCGACAACGACTGGCGGCACGACCGCATCGGCAGCGCCCACCGGGGGCAGAACCCCACCGTCCTGCGCCGCCTCGACGCCGGATTCGCCGCGATCGGGGACCGGCAGTTCCTCCCCGGCTACTCGGTCCTGCTGGCCGACGACCCCGCCGTGACCCGGCTCTCCGACCTCACCCCGGCCCGCCGCACCGCCTACCTCACCGACCTGGAGCGGTTCGCCGAGGCCGTCGAGCGCGCCTGCGCCCGCCTCGACCCGGCCTTCCGCCGCGTGAACATCGAGATCCTGGGCAACACCGACCCGTACCTGCACGCCCACATCTGGCCCCGCTACGACTGGGAGCCCGCCGACCTCGTCCGGATGCCGGTCTGGCTCTACCGGGACGAGGAGTACTGGCGCGGCGACCGCCACGCCCTGGCACCCCGCCACGACGCGGTGCGCGCCGCCATCACGGAGGAGCTGGACCGCCTCATCCGGTGACGGCGTCCTCCCCGGCGGCCTCCGCCGCCAGGGGCTCGACGTACCCGGCCCGCCAGCGGGGTGCGGGGTCCTGCCCGGGGCTGGTCCAGTACTCCCGGGCGGCGACGACCTCCCCGTCCCGTACCGTCCAGAGGGAGACGGCCCGGTACAGGACGTGGTCCTCGGGTATCTCCACCTCGGTGACGACGAGGTCCCCGTCGGCGAGGATCCGCAGGACCTCCACCGTGCCGACGGACCTCTCGTCCGCGTCGGGGCCCTCGTCGCTGAGCACGGCGATGAAGTTCGTCCGGCCCACGATGCGTTCCCCGCTGACGGGCCATTCGATGACCGCGTCCTCGGCGACGAGTGCGGCCACGCCGTGCCAGTCGCGTGCCTCGATCCGCTCCCACAGTCGTGCCACTACCTTCAACGGCTCCATGTGCCGCAGTGTGCGGTGGGGTCCTCACACGCAACAAGGCTTGCCTGGAGGCTTATCGACTTCGACACATTCGCCCCGCCGCCGCCCGCCTCCTCGTCCCACCGCCCTGAGCCCTGCCGGTCCCCGCTAGTCCCGGTCATACGTGAGAGGGGCACTGGCCGACCCGTCCAGCTCGCGGCGCAGGCTGCCGTCGGGCAGCAGCCGCAGCCGGCTCCAGCCGCCGGGCGTGCAGGTGGGCTGGGCTCCGGAGACCACCGTGGACCCGTTGAGCTCGACGGGGTCGGGCGCGTTGCGCAGGGTGGCCCGCCAGGAGCAGGAGTAGCCGGGGGCGTCGACGCTCAGGGTCATGACGGAGTCGCCGACCGCGCCGGGGGTGAGGACGAGGTGCCAGCTGGAGGAGCCGGACGTGGCGCGCCAGCTGCCCGCGTAGCCGGCGGGGAGCACGCCCGGCCGCCCGGCCGGGGTTCCGCTTCCGCTGCTTCCGGTTCCGGGGTCGTTGGTGCCGGCCGTGGAGCCGTTCGCGGGGGACGAGGCCGGGGACCGCGTTCCGCCCGGGGTCTGCGGCGTCCCGCCGCCGGAGTTCATGAGGGCGTACACGGCGCCGCCGGCCGCCGTCGCCACGACCAGGGCGGTCGCGACGAGGAAGACCGCCGACGCGGCCCGCGGCCGGGGCGCCGGCGCGGCGGGCGGGGGCATCAGGTAGCCGGGCGGCGGCCCGTAGTGGTGCACCGGGGCCACCCTCGTGGCCGGGACGACGGCGGGCGCGGGGGGCGAGACGGCCGCGACCGGCGCGACCGGCGCGACGGCCCCCGGGGCATGGGCCGGGCCGGTGTCCTCGCGGTCGAGGAGCTGTACGGCGTGCCGCCCGAGCTGCGCCACGAGCGGTGCCGGGAGCCACGGTTCCAGAGCCCGCCCGTCCGCCACCGTGTCGCCCGCGCCGATCCGCGCCAGGACGGCGGCCGGGTCCGGGCGCGCGGCGGGATCCTTGCGCAGGCAGTCCGCGACGAGGTCCCGCAGCTCGGCCGGCACGCCGTCCAGGTCGGGTTCCGCTTCGACGATGCGCAGCAG
>NZ_JZWV01000058.1 GCF_000966975.1 Streptomyces katrae
GCAGCCCCGCCGCCCCGCCGGACCGCTCCGCGTCGCCGAAGGGCAGCCGTCCGGTGGCCGCGTACGCCAGGACGGCGCCGAGGCAGAACACGTCGCAGGCCGAGGTGACCGTTTCGCCGCGCACCTGTTCCGGGGCCATGAACCCGGGCGAGCCGACGAGTTCCCCGGTGCGGGTCATCCCGCCGGTGTGGTCCTCCAGCGGGCGGGCGATGCCGAAGTCGATGACGCGGGGGCCGTCGAGGGTCAGCAGGACGTTGGAGGGCTTCAGGTCGCGGTGGATGAGCCCGGCGCGGTGGATGTCCTGGAGGGCGTGCGCGAGGCCGGCGCCCAGGATCCGTACCGTGCGCCCGGGCAGGGGGCCGAAGTCGTGGGCCACGGCCTGGCGCAGGCTCGGCCCGGCGACGTACCCGGTGGCGAACCAGGGGATGTGCGCCTCGGTGTCGGCGTCCAGGACGGGTGCGGTCCAGGTGCCTCCGACGCGCCGGGCGGCGGCGACCTCGTGGCGGAACCGGGAGCGGAACTCCTCGCGGGCGGCGAGGCCCGGGTGGACCAGCTTGACCGCGACGGTGCGGCCGCGGTCGGAGCGGGCCAGGTAGACCTGGCCCATGCCTCCGGCGCCGAGCCGCGACAGGAGTCGGTACGGGCCGATGTGGTGCGGGTCGGACGGATGCAGCTGTTCCATCGCCGGTTAGGTCCCTTCCCCCTGGGGTGCCGGTCTGGGCGAGCGTACGAGCGTAGCCCCGGCCGGGGGAGCGGGGGAGGGGGAGGGTGCCGCACGGCCCCCCGCCCGGCGGGCAGACAGACTGCCGAGGGCGGCCCCCCACCCCCATACAGTCCGCCGATATCCCTTCCCACCTGCGCACTTCTAGCGTGACGCCATGACCCCTCATGTCACCGGCGCGACCGTCAAGGCCGCCGACCGCGCCCATGTCTTCCACTCGTGGTCCGCCCAGGCCCTGATCGACCCCCTCGCCGTCGCCGGGGCCGAGGGCTCGTACTTCTGGGACTACGACGGGAACCGCTTCCTCGACTTCTCCTCGCAGCTGGTCAACACCAACATCGGCCACCAGCACCCCAAGGTGGTCGCGGCGATCCAGGAGCAGGCCGCCAGGCTCTGCACCCTGGCGCCCGGTTTCGCCGTCGACGTCCGCTCCGAGGCCGCACGCCTCATCGCCGAGCGGACCCCCGGCGACCTCGACAAGATCTTCTTCACCAACGGCGGCGCCGAGGCCGTGGAGAACGCCGTCCGCATGGCCCGGCTGCACACCGGCCGCCAGAAGGTGCTGTCCGCCTACCGCTCGTACCACGGCGCCACCGCCGCCGCGATCAACCTGACCGGCGACCCGCGCCGCTGGCCCTCGGACACCGCCTCCGCCGGTGTCGTGCACTTCTGGGGCCCGTTCCTCTACCGCTCGCCCTTCCACGCCACCACCGAGGCCGAGGAGTGCGAGCGCGCCCTCGCGCACCTCGCCGACACGCTCGCCTTCGAAGGGCCGCAGTCCGTCGCCGCGGTCATCCTGGAGTCGGTGCCCGGCACCGCCGGGATCATGACCCCGCCGCCCGGCTACCTGGCCGGCGTGCGCGAGCTCTGCGACCGCTACGGCATCGTCTTCATCCTCGACGAGGTCATGTCCGGCTTCGGCCGCACCGGCAAGTGGTTCGCCGCCGAGCACTGGGACGTCACCCCGGACCTGATCACCTTCGCCAAGGGCGTGAACAGCGGATACGTGCCGCTCGGCGGCGTCGCCATCTCCGGTGCCATCGCCGAGACCTTCGCCACCCGCCCCTACCCGGGCGGACTGACGTACTCCGGTCACCCGCTGGCCTGCGCCGCCGCCGTCGCCACGATCAACGCGATGGCGGAGGAGGGCATCGTGGAGAACGCCGCCCGGATCGGCACCGAGATCATCGGCCCCGGCCTCGCCGAGATCGCCGCGCGGCACCCGTCCGTCGGGGAGGTCCGCGGGCTCGGCACCTTCTGGGCGGTGGAGCTCGTACGGGACAAGGAGACGCGCGAGCCGCTCGTCCCGTACAACGCGGCCGGCGCCGACAACGCGCCCATGGCCGAGTTCGCGGCGGCCTGCAAGGCGTCCGGACTGTGGCCGTTCGTGAACATGAACCGGACGCACGTCGTCCCCCCGTGCAACGTCACGGACGCCGAGGCCAAGGAGGGGCTGGCCCTCCTGGACGAGGCCCTCACCGTCGCCGACCGCCACACCACGGCGGCGGTCTGATCATCCGGATATCGGTCGGTATATCCGCATAGCGGCGGAGAACCGATCGGTTTCGGCCGCGCTGCCTGGCCTAAGGTGTCCGAAGTTCTACCGAGGAGACGGACCCCTATGTCAGGCAGCGGCGGAGGTGTCACCCGCAACACCCTGCGACAGCAGATCGCGGACGCGCTGCGTGACGAGGTGCTCGCGGGCCGTCTGCGCCCGGGCTCCGAGTTCACGGTCAAGCAGATCGCCGAGCAGTACGAGGTCTCCGCGACCCCGGTCCGCGAGGCATTGGTCGACCTCGCCGCGCAGGGGCTGCTGGAATCGGTGCAGCACCGGGGGTTCCGGGTCCGCGCCTACACGGTGGACGACTACCGGGGCATGATCGAGGCCCGGATGCTGATACTCGACGGGATCTTCCGTCGGCTCGTCGAATGCGGGACCGCTCCCGGTTCGGCCGAGCGGCTCGTGTCGGTGCGCCGCCGCGCCGAGGAGGCGCGGCGGGCCGCGCGCAGCGGTTCGCTCGAAGTGCTGATCGGCTACGACCTGCGGTTCTGGCGGGAGCTCAGCGGGCTGGCCGGCAACACGTACATCACCGAGTTCCTGCACCGGATCCGCGTGCAGTGCTGGGTCTTCTCCGTGCCCTACCTGCAGGAGGCCCCCGAGCCGGCCACCGCCCTGTGGGACAAGCACGGCGAGCTGGTCGACGCGGTGACGCTGGCCGACGCCGAGGAGGTGCGGCGCATCGTGCGCGCGTACAACCAGCACGGGCTGGACTGGGCCGCCACCCTCTGAGGCGCGGCCCCGCCGTCAGCCCGTCGCACCGGGTTCTGCGCACCCCTTCGCGGAGCGTGTCCGGCGCATTACGCTGGCCGGATCGGCGGCAACGACTGATCGGAGCCCGCGTGGCCTGTGACCTGTGGCTGGTCCCCCTTGTCGACGTGCTGTGCCACAGCCCCGACAACCCCTTCGCGGAGGAGATCGCCGCGTACGACAAGGCGCTGGGCGAGGCGGGTCTGCCGTCGGTGCCCGTGTTCGCCTACATGCCGGGCCTGAGCGGGGACGTGGCTCCGGTGGCCGGTTTCGACTACGACGCCCTGCACTTCCTGCGGCGGGCGTACCTGCTGCAGATCTGCGGGCTGCCGGTGACGCCGGTGGACGAGCTGGGCGGGGACTACGAGCAGCTGCTGGAGATGTTCGAGTCCACGGCGCAGCAGTCGCACCTGGTGTGGCACTACGACCACGCCGGGGCCTACGTTCCGGTGGACTTTCCCGCCCCGCTGGCCAACGAGGAGCTGCTGGCCGGGGGCGGGCCGCTGGGGTCGGCGCAGGGGCTGCTGCGGGAGCTGGCCTTCGTGGCCCCCGCGATCGGGATAGACCCGATGAATCCCCCCGCCCCGCCGGCGCCGCCGGGCGGCCCGACGGCGCTGGAGGAACCTGCGGGGCCGATCCCGTACGACGCGAGCCCGTTCGCGCGGGAGCGGCACGTGTGGCTGGGCCTGCACGCGGCGGCGACGAGGAGCCTGGGCCAAGGCTCCATGATCATCTTCAGCTGACCGGACCCGGCCCCCTCAGCGCGGCTGCTCCGGGGGCCGCTGCCGGGGCATGTTCGGGCGGGTGCCCGGCGGGAGGGGGAAGCGGGCCGGGGGGACCCCCGGGTCGGGGCGGGCCGGGGCGACGGCCAGGGACTGCATGGCCAACGGCGTCGGACCCGCCCGGAACTCCACCATCCAGTCGGCCGTCTCGGAGCGCACCAGCTCCGTGACGTCCTCGGAGAACCGCCGGAGCACCGTCAGACAGCGCTCGGCGGCCTCGCTCGCCGTGCCCTCCGTCGGCCCCAGCACCTCGCGGACGTTCTCGGAGGCCCAGTCGAACTGGAGCGTCTGGAGCCGCCGCTGCACCGCCTGCGCCGTGGCCACGTCCCGCATCCACCCCGACGTCAGCCCGAAGAACCGGTCGCAGGCCAGGCAGGCCGCCGCCAGCAGCAGCGAGAGGTAGCCGTACGGGGCCACCCCCGGGGCCGAGCCGGTCAGCTCCAGCAGCGGCATCGCGGCACCCGTGACGGCGCCCAGGGCCGCGCCCGCCCGCAGGGTCCGCGCGCCCCGCCGCTTCCAGGCCCGGTCCGACAGGTACCACTCGGCAGTGCGCAGGGCGTCGGCCTCCACCCGGCGGTAGAGCTCGTCGAGCCGCTCGGCGGGCTCGCCCCAGTCGCCGAGGGGGAACGGCCGGCCGGTCAGGTCGCCGTCCTCTGCGGGATCCCGGGGTGGCCCCTCGGGCTGCATCTCCGGCTGACTCACCCGGGCACTCCCTCTGCCTGCACTGACGTGTCGTGGTGCGCGTGTGCGCAATGGTGCGCATGCTCTTCCTACCTTCGAATGACACGCGATGGGCGACGAATCCCCGGTTTTCCGCCCGCAAGGAGGTCTCCATCAGGGACGCGCACGCCCCGTCTCTCACCCGAAAGAGTTGGTCCTCCCGGCGTAGGGCGCGGTGCGCGGGGAGCACGTAGGCTCGGATTGACCGAGCGTTCCCGACGGCCGCAGCCAGGCCGATGTGCAGATGGAGTGAGTACCCGTGATTCCCGGTGGCGGCCAGCCCAACATGCAGCAGCTCCTCCAGCAGGCCCAGAAGATGCAGCGCGACCTCGCGACGGCCCAGGAGGAGCTGGCCCGGACCGAGGTCGAGGGGCAGGCCGGCGGCGGCCTGGTGAAGGCCACCGTCACCGGTTCCGGTGAACTGCGGGCCCTGGTCATCGACCCGAAGGCCGTGGACCCGGAGGACACCGAGACCCTCGCCGACCTGGTCGTCGCGGCGGTCCAGGCGGCCAACGAGAACGCGCAGGCGCTCCAGCAGCAGAAGCTGGGCCCGCTGGCCCAGGGCCTGGGCGGCGCCGGCAGCGGCATCCCCGGCCTCCCCTTCTAGCCGGCCCTTCCCCTCTCCGCCCCGTTCCCTGTAGAACACAACACCAGAACCGAAAGAAGGCAGTCCGTTGTACGAAGGCGTGGTCCAGGACCTGATCGACGAGCTGGGCAGGCTGCCCGGCGTCGGGCCCAAGAGCGCGCAGCGGATCGCCTTCCACGTGCTGCAGGCCGAACCCACCGACGTCCGCCGCCTCGCGCACGCGCTGCTGGAGGTCAAGGAGAAGGTCCGGTTCTGCGCGGTCTGCGGGAACGTGGCGCAGGAGGAGCGGTGCGGCATCTGCCGCGACCCGCGCCGCGACGCCACGGTGATCTGCGTGGTGGAGGAGCCGAAGGACGTCGTCGCGATCGAGCGGACCCGCGAGTTCCGGGGCAAGTACCACGTCCTGGGCGGCGCGATCAGCCCGATCGAGGGCGTCGGCCCCGACGACCTGCGCATCCGCGAGCTGCTGGCGCGCCTCGCGGACGGGACGGTCACCGAGCTGATCCTCGCGACCGACCCGAACCTGGAGGGCGAGGCGACCGCCACCTACCTCGCCCGGATGATCAAGCCCATGGGCCTGAAGGTCACCCGCCTGGCCAGCGGGCTCCCCGTCGGGGGAGACCTGGAGTACGCGGACGAGGTCACGCTCGGGCGGGCCTTTGAAGGAAGGCGACTTCTTGATGTCTGACGCAACGCTGCACGCCCTGGGACAGGATCCGGGCGACTTCGCCGCCTCGATCGCGGACCAGATCGAGTCCTTCATCGTCGCGGTCACCGAGGTGGCCAAGGGCGAGGACCCGGACAGCGCCGTTCCCTTCCTCCTCCTGGAGGTGTCCCAGCTGCTGCTGGCGGGCGGCCGGCTGGGCGCGTACCAGGACGTCCTGCCCGAGGAGCGCTACGAGCCCGACCTGGGCCCGGAACCGGACGTGGACGACCTGCGCGAGCGGTTCGCCGTGATGCTGGAGCCGGTCGACGTCTACTCCGAGGTCTTCGACCCGTACGAGCCGCGCAAGGCCCCGGTCGCGCACCGGATCTCCGACGACCTGGCCGATGTGGTCGCCGACCTGCGGCACGGGCTCATCCACCACCAGGCGGGCCGGATCACCGAGGCCCTGTGGTGGTGGCAGTTCTCGTACTTCACCAACTGGGGGCCGACGGCCTCGGCCACCCTGCGCGCCCTCCAGTCGCTGATCTCGCACGTCCGCCTCAACCAGCCGCTCGCGGCCCTCGACGGCCTGGACACGGACGAGGACCTGACCGAGGAGGACCTGGTGGAGCAGGCCGGCCAGGTCATGGAGCAGGAGCTCGGCCGTCTCGGCCGCAAATAATCCGATCTCATGATGTGGTACGGGGCGGTCGGATCCCGGCCGCTCGTTAGACTGCACCCGCAATGAGACGGACCGAGCGAGGAGCGCACGTGGGCCTTGTCGTGCAGAAGTACGGAGGCTCCTCCGTAGCCGATGCCGAGGGCATCAAGCGCGTCGCCAAGCGGATCGTGGATGCCAAGAAGAACGGCCACCAGGTGGTCGTCGTGGTTTCCGCGATGGGCGACACGACGGACGAGCTGATCGATCTCGCCGAGCAGGTATCTCCGATGCCTGCGGGGCGCGAATTCGACATGCTGCTGACCGCCGGAGAGCGGATCTCCATGGCCCTGCTGGCCATGGCGATCAAAAACCTGGGCCACGAGGCCCAGTCGTTCACCGGCAGCCAGGCAGGCGTGATCACCGACTCGGTCCACAACAAAGCGCGCATCATCGATGTGACGCCGGGCCGTATCCGCACCGCGCTGGACGAGGGCAACATCGCCATCGTCGCCGGCTTCCAGGGTGTGTCCGCGGACTCCAAGGACATCACCACCCTGGGCCGCGGCGGCTCGGACACCACCGCCGTGGCGCTGGCCGCGGCGCTGGACGCCGAGGTCTGTGAGATCTACACCGACGTCGACGGCGTCTTCACCGCGGACCCCCGCGTCGTGAAGAAGGCCCGGAAGATCGACTGGATCTCCTCCGAGGACATGCTGGAGCTGGCGGCCTCCGGTTCCAAGGTGCTGCTGCACCGCTGCGTCGAGTACGCGCGCCGCTACAACATTCCGATCCACGTCCGTTCGTCCTTCTCCGGACTGCCGGGTACCTGGGTCAGCAACGAGAAGCCCGAGTCGCAAGGGGACGAGCAGGTGGAGCACGCCATCATCTCCGGAGTCGCCCACGACGTCTCCGAAGCCAAGATCACCGTCGTCGGGGTCCCGGACAAGCCGGGCGAGGCCGCGGCTATCTTCCGCGCCATCGCGGACGCCGAGATCAACATCGACATGATCGTCCAGAACGTGTCGGCGGCCTCCACGGGCCTGACGGACATCTCCTTCACCCTCCCCAAGACCGAGGGCCACAAGGCCATCGACGCCCTGGAGAAGGCGAAGGGCCAGATCGGCTTCGACTCCCTGCGCTACGACGACCAGATCGGCAAGATCTCCCTGGTCGGCGCGGGCATGAAGACCAACCCGGGCGTCACCGCCTCCTTCTTCCAGGCGCTGTCCGACGCGGGCGTCAACATCGAGCTGATCTCCACCTCGGAGATCCGGATCTCGGTGGTGACCCGCCAGGACGACGTCAACGCAGCCGTCGTCGCCGTCCACACGGCCTTCGGCCTCGACTCCGACAGCGACGAGGCGGTCGTCTACGGAGGCACCGGACGATGAGTCCGCACCGGTCGGCCCCGGCCCCGGCGCTCGCCGTGGTCGGGGCGACCGGGGCGGTCGGTTCGATCCTGCTCCAGATCCTGTCCCAGCGGGCGGACGTCTGGGGCGGCATACGCCTGATCGCCTCCCCGCGCTCGGCCGGCCGCGTGCTGGCCGTCCGCGGTGAGGAGACCGAGGTGCTCGCCCTCACTGAGGACGCCTTCGAGGGCCTCGGGGCGGGCGACGTCGTGCTCTTCCTGACCCCGGCCGAGGTCTCGGCGCGCTGGGCCCCCGTGGCCACCGCGCGCGGGGCCGTGGTGGTGGACCAGTCCGCCGCCTTCCGGGAGGACCCCGAGGTGCCGCTGGTGGTGCCCGAGGTGAACGCCGCCGCCGTACGCAGCCGCCCGCGCGGGATCGTCGCGGGCCCGGACTGCGTGACCGCCGCGATGATCGCCGCCCTGGGCGCGCTGCACGCCGAGTACGGGCTGGCCGAGCTGGCTGTCTCCTCGTACCAGGCCGCCAGCAGGTCGGGGCGGGCCGGTGCGGAGGCGCTGCGCCGGCAGCTGTCGCTGGTCGCCGGGACCCCGCTGGGGGAACAGCCCGGTGACGTGCGCCGGGCCGTGGGCGAGGACACCGGGCCGTTCGCGGCCCCGCTCGCGCTGAACGTGGTGCCCTGGTCCGGTGAGCTGCGCGCGGACGGCTGGTCCTCGCACGAGCTGGCCGTACGGGCGGAGACCCGGCGGATCCTGGGCCTGGAGGCCCTGCCGGTCTCCGTGACCTGCGTGCAGGTGCCCGTGGTGACCGGGCATTCCCTGACCGTGCGGGCCCGGTTCGAGCGCGAGGTGGCCGCGGCACACGCCCGGGAGATCCTGGAGGCCGCCCCCGGGGTGGTCCTCGTGGACGATCCGGCGGCGGGGGAGTGGCCGACGCCCGCGGACGCGGCCGGTACGGATCCGGCCTGGGTGGGCCGGCTGAGGGGCTCGCTCGACGACGCCCGGGCCCTGGAGTTCTTCGTGTGCGCGGACAATCTGCGCAAGGGCGCCGCGCTGAATGCCGCTCAGATCTCGGAACTGATCGCGGGTGAATCCGCGTAATCCGCTTTGTAGGATCGGTCGAGATCCCTTGATCAAGGTGATGGCCCGACTGCCGCCTGGATAAATGGGGCAATCGGGAAGAGCAGGTACGCATGAAGGCAATGGGGAAATTGCTGAATACTCTGCCTCGCGCGTACAACCCTGCCGGGGGTACGCGTGTCCAACGGGCGTGGCAGAGGCACTCTTGGACTTCGCCGTCGTACCGGCACGCTCGGGGATCCTCCCCCCGCGCCGGCGCACCGGCGCATACGGCGGCTTTCCTGTGATCGTGCCCGTCCCGCCGGCGGACGCACCCGCCGCCGCACCGCCCGTCGGGGCGACCCCGGGCGGCCGGGTGCCCTCTCCGCGGGAGGACGCCGAGCAGGCCGGCGGCGCGGCCGCCGCCGGGGCGCCCACCGGGGACGGCGCCGAGGGCGCCGCGGGCAGTGCCGCCGACGCGCCGCAGGTCGTCGCCGGAACCACCGTCGACCACCTCACCGAGACCTACCAGGCCCACTACCGCTCGCTGCTCGGCCTGGCAGCCCTTCTCCTCGACGACACCGCCTCCTGCGAGGACGTGGTCCAGGAGGCCTTCATCCGCGTCCACTCCGCCCGCAACCGGGTACGCGACCGCGACAAGACCCTGGCCTACCTCCGCCAGACCGTCGTGAACCTCTCGCGCTCGGCGCTGCGCCGCCGCATCCTCGGCCTCAAGCTGCTGTCGAAGCCGATGCCGGACATGGCCAGCGCGGAGGAGGGGGCGTACGACCAGCTCGAACGCGACGACCTGATCAAGGCCATGCGCGGACTGCAGCGCCGCCAGCGCGAGGTGCTGGTGTTGCGCTACTTCGCGGACATGACGGAAGCCCAGGTCGCCGAGACGCTCGGGATATCGCTCGGCTCGGTCAAGGCGTACGGATCGCGGGGCATTGCCGCGCTGAGGGTGGCGATGGAGGCTGCGCAGTCATGAGGGACGACCACAAGAACCCGCCGGGGCCCGCCGCTCCGGCCATCGCCGACGAGCAGGTGCTGCGCAGCCTGTTCGCCGGGGCCGTACAGGGCCTGGAACCCTCCGAAGGGGCACTGGAACGGCTGCGCCACGCGGTGCCCGCCCGCCGGGCCCGCAAACGGCAGACCCTGGTCGGGGCGGCCGTGGCGGTGCTCCTGGCGGGCACCGGGATCCCCGCGGCCATGCACCTGGGCGACGAGGACGAGGGCGGCACCGCCGCCGGGCACTCGGCGATGGCGGGCCACGGCGAGGCACAGGGCGCCGTCCCCGGCGACCCGCACCACGACGGCCCCGCCGGCGGGACGCGGCCGCAGCCGGCGAGGCCCCCGGGCAAGGGGCAGACGGCCGGCGGCGCGGGCGACCGGCCCTCACCGCAGCCCGGCGGTTCCCCGTCCGGCGGCGTATCGGCCGGCCCCTCCGGCAGCGGAGCCCCCACGGCCGCCCTGGGGAACGGGCCGCAGCCCCCGGCCGGGGCGGCCGCCGCAGCCCCCGGATGCACCGGCGACCAGCTCGGAGTGGCGGGCAGCGCCCGCGCCCCCGAGGCCGACGGCAAGGTCTACGGAAGCTTCAAGGTCACCAACGTCTCCGCCCGGGGCTGCGTGGTCACCGGCCCCGACACCGTGACGGCCGCCTCCGTGCCGCAGGGCCCGCCGCCCGCACAGCCCCGCGGGGTGACGGTCACCGGCCACACGGCGGGGGACCCGGCGAGCGGACTGCCCGACCCGTCGGCGGAGGCGCCGGTGCTGGTGCTCCAGCCGAAGCAGACGTACGAGGTGCTCTTCGCCTGGGTGCCCTCGTCACAGTCCTGCCCGGCGGCCACCCCCGGCCCCACGGCCACGCCCCAGCAGCAGGATTCGGTGCGGCAGCGGCCGGCGGGTCAGTCCGACGGCGGTCCGGCGAACACCTCGGCCGGCGGAGCCGCGGGCGCCCCGGCAGGGGCCGGCGACACGGCCGGCGGAGTGCAGCGGCCGGCCGACCCGGACCCGGCCGGAGTGGCGGTCTCCCACACCCCGGCCACCGCGCCGGGCGCACCCGTCACCCAGACCACCATCCCGCAGGCCTGCGGAGGCACGGTCTACCGGACGGGTCTCATCCCGCAGCCGTCGCCGTAGCGGAGGGCGTACTCGCCGAGGCCGTGCTCGTGGCGGCCGCCTTCACTCAGGCCGTGTCCGCGGAAGCCGCCTCCGGCGCGGAAGCCGCCCCCGCGGAGGCCGTCGCCGTGGCGGCGGGCGCATCCGCCGCGCGGCCACCGGCGGGCAGCAGCCCCGCCTCGGCGTCTCGCAGGGTCTCCACCTCGCGCCGGTAGAGCCGCCACCACATGAACAGCACGAAGGCGACGAAGACGAACCACTCACCGGTGTAGCCGAGGTTCTGGAAGGCCTTCAGATCGAGCCCGGTGTTGCTCGGCGCCTTCGCCGGGACGGGGACCATCCCGTCCGCCGGGGTCTGCACCGTCAGCCAGGCGTCGTAGAGCGGGTCCTGCACCAGGTTGACCAGCGTGGCCGCCCCGATCACCCCGAGCTGGCCCGGCGGCAGCCCGCCCTGCGCGTGCACGCCCTTGGTGCCGGAGTTCTCCGAGGCCTGCAGGGCCCCCGTCACCTCGACCCGCCCGGCCGGCGGGGCCGGAGCCTTCGCCGTGTCCGCCGTGCCCGGCATCCAGCCCCGGACCACCGGGACGGTCTTGCCGGAGTCGGTGCGCAGCAGGGTCAGGACGTAGAAACCGCGCTTGCCGTCGAGGTCCCGCTCGGGGACCAGCAGCTGCCGCCCGTATTCGCCGGCCGTGGAGGCCAGCCGTCCGGAGGTCCTGGTGTCCACCGGCAGCAGCGAGTCCAGCGGTGCGGCCGCCTCCTCGGAGGGCCGCTCCGCGCTCGCCTCCCGGTGGCTGCCGACGCGGTCCTCGAACCGGCCGAGCTGCCAGGTCCCCATGAACAGGCAGAACGGGATGGCGAGCGCGACGAAGACGTTGATCCCCCACCAGCGCGGGGTCAGGAGAAACCGGTGCACCCCACCAACGGTACGGGGGGTGCACCGGAAGCCCGGTGCCGGGTCAGCGGGGCAGACCCTGCGGCAGGTGCTTCAGGGCGAACTCCAGCTCCATCCGGACCTGCTTGATCCGCTCCTCCACCACCAGCGAGCCGTGCCCCGCGTCGTAGCGGTACACCTCGTGCACCGCGCCGCGCGCCGCGAGCCGGTCGACGTAGTTGTCGATCTGCCGGATCGGGCAGCGCGGATCGTTCACACCCGCCGCGATGTGCACCGGGGCCTTCACCGCGTCCACGTACGTCAGCGGCGAGGAGGCCTCGAAACGGTCCGGGACCTCCTCCGGCGTGCCGCCGAAGAGGGTGCGGTCCAGGGACTTCAGCGCCTCCATCTCGTCGTGGTACGCCGTCACGTAGTCCGCCACCGGTACGGCGGCCAGCCCCACCGCCCAGTCGTCGGGCCGCATCCCGATGCCCAGCAGGGTCAGGTAGCCGCCCCAGGAGCCGCCGGACAGCACCATCCGCGCCGGGTCCGCCAGGCCCGAGGAGACGGCCCACTCGCGGACCGCCGAGATGTCCTCCAGCTCGATCAGGCCGACCCGGTGCTTGAGGGCGTCCGTCCACTCGCGGCCGTAGCCGGTCGAGCCGCGGTAGTTGACCCGGACCACCGCGAAGCCGTGGTCCAGCCAGGCCGCGGGCGTCGCCGCGAAGGAGTCGGAGTCGTGCCAGGTCGGGCCGCCGTGGATCTCGAAGACCGTCGGGAAGGGGCCCTTGCCGTGGCCCTCGGGCCGCTGCGCCAGCGCGTGGATCCGCCCGCCCGGGCCCTCCACCCACACGTCCTCCACCGGAACCGAGCCCGGCGCCCGGAACCCCGGCGGGTCCAGCACCACCCCGCCCGCGGTGGACCGCACCGAGGCCGGCTGGGCGGCCGAGGACCACTGGTACTCCACCGTGCCGTCCGGGCGGGCGGTGGCCCCCGACACCGACCCCGGGGGAGTGTCCACCCGTACGAGGTCCCGTGCGGCCAGGTCGTAGCGCCACAGCTCGTCGCGCGCCTCGAAGCTGTGCACGACGAGCAGCGCCGTCCCGTCCGGGTACCACTCGGCGCTCACGTCGCCCGGGAGGTCGATCGCGAGGTCCTCCTGGGCGCCGGTGGACACGTCCCACACCATCGGCTCCCAGCGGCCGCGCCGCTGGTGGCCGACCAGCAGCCGGGTGTCGCCCGCGACCGGGGCGAAGCCCAGCACCTCCAGGCCCAGTTCCTCGGTGCCGCCGTGCGAGTCGTCCAGTTCGGCGACGGTGGTCCCGTCGAGGGTGACGACGCGCAGCGCCGAGTGCATCGCGTCGCCGTGCTCGGTGTGCTCGATCGCGACCAGGGTGCCGTCGCGGGAGAGGTCGCCGACGCCGGCCGACTCGCGGTGCCGGTAGATGACGGCCGGGGCGCTGCCGTCGGGGCGGACGACGTGGATCGTGGAGCCGTCCTCGTCGGTGGAGCGACCGACGACGGCCGTCCCGTCGCGGCCGATGGCCAGCCCGGCGGGATAGGAGGGCTCCAGACCCGGCGTGGCGGGTTCGTCGGGGCCGCCCGCGAAGGGCTGGCGGACCCAGGTGCCGAACTCGTCGCCGTCGGTGTCGGAGAACCACCAGATCCACTCCCCGTCGGGGGAGAGGGTGCCGTCGGTGGTGCCGTTGGGGCGGTCGGTCGCCTGGCGCTGGGTGCCGGTGGCGCGGTCCCAGGCGTAGAGCTCGTAGGTCCCGGTGGCGTTCGAGACGAAGAGCGAGCGGTCCGGGGCGTCCTCGGCCCATTCGGGGAGGCCCACGCGCGGGGCTCGGAACCGCTTCTCCCAGTCGGGCATCTCGGAAGCGGGGGTCCCGCCGGGGATCAGATCGCTGTCGCTGCTGGTCATGCCCCCCATTCTTGCCCGACGGGCCGCCGGGATGCCGACTGCTCCGAATGAGCGCATCGTGGAGTGCGTACGCCGAACGCTTCCCGAGAAGGTGTTGATCATGGCCAAGAAGGCTCGTACCGGTCACCACAGCCATCAGGACTCCGAGCAGGCGATGGCGAAGAACACGGCGGCCGAGGCACGCGCCAAGGCCGCGGGCAGAGACGCCCAGTCCCTCAACGCGAAGACGCGCGGCATGCACCAGAAGGCCCAGGCCAAGCGCGGCTGAACCGCCGCACCCGGTCACGGTCCGTGTTTCACGTGAAACGAGGACCCTGACCGGCCTAGCCTGACGCCATGCGGATGATCGTCCGGGGCGCCCGGCTGCTGCACGAGGACGGCCTCCACGACGTGGAGGTCGCCGAGGACGGACGCATCGCGCGCGTCCTCCCGTACGACGACCAGAAGGAGCCGCCCGCGACGGGTGTGCTCATCGAGGCCCACGGCGGGCTGCTCAGCGCCCCCTTCGTGGAGCCCCACATCCACCTGGACACCGCCCTGACCGCCGGACAGCCGCGCCCGAACGCCTCCGGCACCCTCTGGGAGGGCATCGCCTGCTGGAGCGAGCGCAAGCGGACCCTCACCCGTGAGGACGTGATCAGCCGGGCCACCGAGGTGCTGCGCTGGCAGGCGGCCCAGGGCGTCCTGCACGTCCGCACGCACTGCGACGTCACCGACCCTTCCCTGACCGCCCTCGACGCCCTGCTGGAGGTCCGCGACCGGGTCCGGGAGGTGATGACCCTCCAGATCACGGCCTTCCCCCAGGAGGGGATCGTCTCCTTCCCCGACGGCGAGGCCCTGCTGCGCGAGGCCGTGGCGCGCGGCGCGGACGTGGTCGGCGCCATCCCGCACTTCGAGGACACCCGCGAGGACGGGATCGCCTCGCTGCGGACCGCGTTCGCCCTGGCCGAGGAGCACGGTCTGCGTCTCGACGCCCACTGCGACGAGATCGACGACGAACAGTCCCGCTTCGTGGAGGTGCTGGCCACCCTCGCGCTGCGCACGGGGCTGCGCGAGCGGGCCACGGCCTCCCACACGACGGCCATGGGCTCGTACAACGGCGCCTACGCCTACAAACTCCAGCGGCTGCTCTCCCGCTCCGGCATCCACCTGGTCTGCAACCCCTTCGCCAACCTCAACCTCCAGGGCCGTTTCGACGCCTATCCCAAGCGGCGGGGACTCACCCAGGTGAAGGAGATGCTGGCGGCCGGGGTCAACGTGGCGCTCGGCCATGACGACGTGATGGACCCCTGGAACGCGCTGGGCACCGGAAACCCGCTCCAGACCGCCCTCGTCGGCGTCTACGCCGCCCAGCTCACCGGGGCCGACGAGATCCCGCTCGCCTTCTCGATGGTGACCGAGCGCGCCGCCCGCGTACTGGGCCTGGGCGCGGACGAGTACGGGGTGACCGAGGGAGCGCCCGCCTCGTTCGTCCTGCTCCCGGCGCCCACCCCCGGGGAGGCGATCCGCCGCCAGGTCCGTCCCCGGTACGTGGTCTCGCACGGCACCGTACTCGCCGAAAACCCGCCCGCACCTGCCCGGTTGTGGTGGCCGGGCCAACCGGGCCCGTCCGACGTGGACTTCACCCCGCCCCTTTAAGGTGCGTGCATGACGTGGACCCTTCACCAGCCTGACTCCGACTCGGCCCGCCGCGCCTTCGAGATCGCCTCGGAGTACGCGGACGCCGCCCTGCTCAACCACTCCGTCCGCTCCTACGCCTTTGGCGCCGAGTACGCCCGGCAGCACGGTCTCGCCTATGACGCCGAGCTGCTCTACGTCAGCTCCCTGCTCCACGACCTGGGCCTCACCGCGCCGTTCGACAGCCACACCCTGCCGTTCGAGGAGGCCGGCGGCCACGTGGCCCGGGTCTTCACGGCCGGTCTGGGCTGGGAGCCGGCCCGCCGGGCCCGGGCGGAGGAGGTGATCGTGCTGCACATGCGCGAGGACGTCACCGCCGCCGAGGACGTCGAGAGCCACCTCCTCCAGGTGGGCACGAGCGCCGACGTATCGGGCCTGCGCGTCCCCGACTTCGACCCCGCCTTCCGCACCGCCCTCCTGGCGGCCCACCCCCGTCTCGGCTTCGGCCCCTCCTTCCTGGCGCTCGTCGAGGACCAGGCCGCCCGCAAGCCCAGCTGCGCGGCAGCCGCGTACGTCGCGGGCGGCGCCGCCGAGCGCATCGCGGCGAACCCGCTGGACGTGTGACGCCCGCCCACCGCTTTTCCGACCACAGGAGGTCCGTTCCATGCAGAAGGCCGTGTCCCGCGACGGGACCGTCATCGCCTACGACCGCACGGGCCGGGGCCCCGCCCTGGTGCTCGTCGGCGGCGCGTTCCAGGTGCGCGACCACCCGAGCTGGATCAGGCTCGCCGACCTCCTCGGCGAGCAGTACACCGTCGTCCGCTACGACCGCCGCGGGCGCGGCGACAGCGGTGACACCGCCCCGTACGACGTGGCGCGCGAGGTCGAGGACCTGGCCGCCGTCATGGCGGAACTGGAGGGACCCGTCCGGGTGATGGGCATGTCCTCCGGCGCCGTACTCGCCCTGGAGGCGGCCGCCCGGGGCCTGCCGATCGCGGAACTGGCGCTGTACGAGCCGCCGTTCGTCGTCGAGGACAGCCGGCCGCCGGTCCCCGCCGACTACATCGGGCGGCTGGACGCCCTCCTGGCCGAGGGCCGCCGCGCGGAAGCCGTCGCCTACATGCTCACCACCGCCGTCCAGGTCCCGGCCCAGCACGTCGAGGCCATGCGTGAGGCCCCGCTGTGGGACCACTTCGTGGCCGTGGCCCACACCCTCGCCTACGACGCCCGCGTGGTCGGCGACACCATGGAGGGCCGCCCCCTGCCGGCGGACCGCTGGGCCGCCGTGGACATCCCCGTCCTGGCCATCGGCGGCGGTGCGAGCGACACCTGGCTCCAGGCCGGCGCCCGGGCCCTCGCCGATCTGCTGCCCACCGCCGTCCACCGCACGCTGGAGGGCCAGACCCACGACGTGGACCCGGCCGCCCTCGCCCCCGC